>NZ_VHTC01000031.1:0-32064 GCF_013048685.1 Vibrio sp. A8-1 | reverse complement strand
TAGGGGCTTTCTTTCTGCTCATAACAAACAGGATGAAGCACTGGAATGATCACTCAATAGTAAAAAGTGGATCAAGTGCTGAGTGTCACACTTTTTCTGTCAATAGGGGCTTGGTGAACACTTACCTAAATTTTATTTAAATTATAATGGATGTACAATTACTCGATTTATTGAGTCATTGAAATCTAAGATAAAGAATGATTTAAGGCGGAAGGGAAAAATTGGAGAGTGTAATATGAGATACGTATGGGTTAAAGAGCAGAATACGTCAGTGTTACCACATTATCACCTGGCATTGTTCTTTAATAGAGATATCTATTATTGCCCTGGCAACTACCAGCATGACTATGGCAATTTGTCATCTATGATAAAGGAGGCATGGGCGAGTGCTTTAGGGTTAGATTGCTTTGAAGTAAATACTAGTATTCATTTTCCTGAAAACTCTATTTATTATGTCAGTAAAAGTAGTGCGAATTTTTTAGATGAATATAAAGTATGTTTTTATCGTCTAAGTTACTTAGCTAAAGTTGATACAAAAGTATATGCTAGCGGATTAAAAAACTTTTCTACTAGCCGAAAATAAAAAAAGAGGATCTGCCTCTTTTTAATGGTATGTTTATTGTGTTTAAAAACCGAAGATATATCTTATCCCACCAAAGAATAAGCCAGAAACAGAACCAATAACTTTACCTATAGCCTTTCCTGGTTTTCCGAATATAGCCCCTATATCGGAGCCGATAGATGCGCCTTGTAGTGTTGTTTCTACAATGGCTTCCCAAAGACTTAAGCTGGTTTTTTTGTTGTAATCGCTGGCGTCGTTATCTTTCCAATTATTCACGTCATTGGAAATGGTTCGGTTCGCCAGAATTACTCTTTTATTTTGAGGTAACAGCTCGACAATGATATACAACAATTTTGATAAGTTATACGGTCTCTGTCGATTCACACCATCACTGTAGCCAGCAACAAAGTAGATAGGCGCAATGGTTATCTGCGTGGCTTTATGTATTCGTTTAGCTACCGATGTTTGCTGTTTTTCAAGAAAAACTAACGCTTCATCGGTTGGCTCATTATCAATATAGTTCCATGCCTTTGGGCCTTTCAACGCTACATCTGCTTGGTTAATACCAACAATCAGTCGTTTTTCTGCTTCATCTCCTAAATGTGGGATAATGATGTCATTAATGAGAGTTAATGGCGTACCTAGATCACGAGACCCGCCATCAAGTATTACTAGTACTAAATCAATTACTAGCTGGTCATGAGCGTCCTTCTTGTTGAGCAAGTGTTTGATCGCCTTTATGTGTCTTGTATCTTCTTCTATACCATCACCTAACCCAGGGGTATCCCACAGTACAAGGTTATTTAATTGGTAATGCTGAACACACTCAGTATGAGGCTCACTATTAATTCCTACTTCAGCTATCGGTATGTTAAATAGTGCGTTAATGGTTGAGCTTTTGCCTGCGCCAGTCGCGCCAGTGATCAGGATATTGAGCGTTGTTTTACGGAGTAGGGCTAAATTATTAAATAATAACTGTTTTGTTGTTGTATCTAACGTTGTACTACTAATATTCTTTTCTAGTGATGAAATTAACTCATTGCTTTTCATAACTGTAATCCTTTATGTGCTCGTGATTTAGTAGAAACTACCTGGTCTCTGCTGAATATGGAATGGAGTAACCACTTGCGATGGGTAATTGATCTAATGAGTCGCTAACTCAAAGTGATTTCATCAAATACTCCCATCGCTACATAAGCGAGAAAGTTATGTTCCCACAGTTGATAGAGTGCTTTTGCTTCATGACTGCCCTTGATTGGGTGCCATCCTTGATAAGCTGCGAAGAACTCTCCACGTTGAAAGTCAAAATCTAAGCAGCGTTCAAGCTCAGGGTAGGGATGACCAAAGTAAGCAAACTCGGTCAGATAATCGATATGCCATGCATCCGCCATTTTGCTGAGCGCTATTTCAACCGGATGAAAGCCGCCATTCTCTGCGCTGTAGGCTTTATCTCGAAAGTGAAACACCAGCAAGCATTGAGCTTCTAAAGCGGATGAACTCAGCGATGAGGCACTGAGCTGCTCATTCAATAAGTCATGCAGCTTGTGCGAGATGGGCAACGTAGACGCTGTAAAGGTGAGTTGAGACATAAATCCTCCTTGTGATATTCGGTAGAGCCATTAAGTGATCAGTGGTGTTATTGAGTGGTGATGACACTTACCGTGATCTCATCAAAAGCACGTCGAGCAAGATGCCTAGCGAAACTTGTTGTCCAGACAGACAATAAGGTTTGCACTTCATCATGAGCCAGACTGGCTGAGCCAACATCGGCTTGGTAGCACCAGCCATTGGGCAAATGAAAATAGAGATCGAGTTCTAGTGAAGAGCTTTGCTGATGGGGATAGGAAAAGCTTGCCATCATGACGATGTGCCACACATCCATCGCACTGTGACGGACAAGTTGTAGCTCCATGGGTGTTAATCCTTGTCGGATTCGGTAATAGCTTGTTTGGCGACAGTTCATTATGATCCGCTTGGCATGCTCGGGGATAGTAAAGCGGCGTAGCACTTGAGTCAGTGGCGCGGCTAATGTTGCTTCGACACTCGTAGTGATGGTGTGTTGAACGGTCATAAAAGTCCCCTTTCAGCAAAAGAGACACAACCTTCACCGACCACAATATGATCCAATACCCGAATATCGACTAACGCTAAGGCGTCTTTTAAACGTTGTGTAATGCGCTTGTCGGCCTCTGAAGGCTCAGGCTGACCGGATGGATGATTATGAGCGAATATCACGGCAGCGGCATTACAGGCTAAGGCGGCTTTCACCACTTCACGAGGGTAGACGCTGGCGGCATCAATCGTTCCTTGAAATAACTCATTAAACTCAATCAAACGATGTTGATTATCCAATAACATCACGGAAAATACTTCCCGCTCTAACCCACCTAATTTAAAGCGTAGAAACTCTTTGGTGGCTTCAGGATGACAAAAGGCGCCGGTTCGTAAATAACGATTAGCCAGAATTTGAGCGGCTTGCTCTAGTACTTCATTTTCTTGGTAATGCTGTTGTTGTTGGTATTTTTTCGATGTTGTCATTTCAGTCTCCTTGGTACATCACTTAGGGGTTCACTGAGATGACATATATCTGATTATTTTTTGAATATGAGTTGGCTTAGGCGCCATCTTATTTTTTACAACATCGCTTTATCCCATGAGGACCACAGACATAGGAGAACGTCCCATGAGATTTTTAAAACTAAAAGAAGTGATGGAAAAAACAGCATTAAGCCGTTCAGCGATTTACCGCAAAATGAGTGAGGGAGAGTTTCCGAAATCCGTGAGTTTGGGTGATAGGGCGGTGGCTTGGGTAGAGAGTGAGGTCGATGAGTGGATGGAAGAGTGTTTACTAGGTCGGTAATTATTTTACTGGAGGGTTGATGGTTAATTCATAGGTAAGCGTTCACCAGTAGCATGTTGACTAGGTATTTAGATAAAAACTCGTGTGCTTAAGGTCGAACACATTTGGGTATGGCTGCTGACGAACCACCGCGTTGGCTATGCGTGAAAGCGTATCAAGTGACGATATTTTCCGCTTTTTACAGGCTTTGATGTGATGGACGCACCTCCCTTCTAGCGTCGTTGTACCAAACTAATAGTACAACCATTAAGAGCAGGAGTAACAAGTATGTCTATTAAAGTTGTCGGTATTGATATAGCGAAAAATCTCTTCCAAGTGTGTGTTCTGGGTACAAATGGACAAATTTTATCAAACAGAAAGGTAAAGCGAGATAAGCTTCTCGATACTGTCCGCCAACTACCAGAGCAAACTGCTCTAGCAATGGAGTCATGTGCAACTTCTCATCATTGGGGCAGAATATTTCAAGAGCTAGGATATACAGTGGCTCTTATTCCAGCTCAGCATGTAAAACCATTTGTTGGGCGGCAAAAGAACGATGCTAATGATGCAAGAGCCATTTGCGAAGCCTATTCTAGACCTAATCTTCACTTCGTGCCTGTTAAGTCTGTTGAACAACAAGACCTTAAAGCGATACGCAGTGTCCGTAAACGTTTGGTAGAAAACAGAACTGCCTTGGCGAACCAGATCAGAGGATTGGCTGCTGAATACGGGGTAGTATTTCCTCTCTCTATTAAAGCTTTACGAAGTCATTTACCGCTAGCTCTTGAAGACGCAGAGAATGCCCTTTCCCCAGTAATGAGGAACTTACTGCAAACTTTATACTGTGACTTTGTCAGTCTTAGCGAAGAGATAGATGAAATGACCCAAAGTGTCACCATATTGAGTCAGCAAAATCCAAAATATGAGGCTATTCGGAATATTCCTGGGTTTGGTCCGATTTTGACAGCGGCGCTGATTAGTGAGGTAGGTGTTGGAAACCAATTCAAAAATGGTCGCCAGTTCTCAGCATGGTGTGGCCTAGTTCCAAAACAAAATAGTACAGGCGGAAAAAGTAGTCTTGGCTCTCTATCGAAGAATGGCAATCGCGAATTGAGAGCATTACTTATTCACGGTGCTCGCGCAGTGGTTCGGTGCGGAGCTAACAAAACGGATGCTATGGGAGCATGGTTGAGAGGACTCATTGCACGCCGAGGAAAAGCAAAAGCGATTGTCGCTCTTGCAAACAAGCTCGGTCGGGTAGCATGGCACATCTTGGCGAAAAATAGTGAATACGATATTAATCAGGCATTTAAGCCTGTTTGACTAAAAATACTAAGTTCTAAGGAGATATCCTCAAGAAGCAACTGAGTTTGCAATAGCTGATGAATAAACGGTGAACCATCCTTACTACACTCTGATAACGCAACGAGGTTATTGAAACCGAGGCTTTGAAAAGACAGTGAGGAGCGGATTACATCATGGCGCAGGTCACATAGTAGACCTAGAAAGACGTCGGATATATGTTAGCGACCGTATCATTGAATCAGTCATTGCATCCTGAGGTGCGTCCATATATGTTGCGTAATTCGGTCAGAGAACCAAACTGCCTGCAATTGGTTGATTCTTATACAATACACTGAGTTTCAGGCATACCAAGCCCTGTAAGTTTGTTCAGCGCTTTAATCATCGCGTAAGTTCACCAACCTGAGCATTGTAGTTTCTCAGACTTAATCGCCCACCTAACAACTGCTTCACTCGATACATTGCTGTCTCTGATAGTGAGCGTTGATGATAGCCGTACCGCTTTTTCCACTTATTGTTGGAGCCGTAGAGCTTCTGGCAACCTACCGCTAAATTCCTAGGGTGACCATTCTCCCAGAAGGCTGCCCCTTCTCTTGGAGGGATGAGTGGAACAGCTCGCTTGAACCGTATGGCATCGTAGCAATCCCTTGTGTCATAAGCGCCATCGCCAGATATCTCGATAATTCTTCGGCGGGTTTGCTTGAGCAAGTTAGGGAGGACTTCTGCATCGGTAACATTAGATAAACTCAGTTCTGCCGCGACGATTTCGTGAGTGCTGGTGTCTACCGCTAAATGCAACTTTCTCCAGACTCTACGCTTCCCGTCAGTACCATGCTTCTTGACCTTCCATTCACCTTCGCCATAAACCTTGAGACCTGTTGCATCAATAGATAGATGCTGTATTGCGCCTCTACTCTTTGGTTTAAATGAAACCTCGACTTGCTTAGCTCTTCGACTGATACAACTGTAATGTGGGCAGACTATAGGGACGTTAGCCAATGAAAAAACAGAATCGATAAATCCTTGCAATGCTCTCAACGGCATTGAGAAAACTCGTTTCACCATAAGCGCAGTAGTAATGGCTAAGTCGCTGAACTGACGAGGTCTACCTCGTTTATTTTGTTTGCTCTGCTTCCACTGGCGAATGGCTTCTTCATCAATCCAGAAAGTGAGTGAACCGCGGTTGATTAAGGCTTTGTTGTACTGTTTCCAGTTCGTTGTTTTGTAGCGAGGTTTCGGCAGTGGTGGTCGCATACTGAATATGATTGATCTGACTGATGTTTATATGACCTTTTTTCTACCCGCTGCACAAGCCGGACGTATTGCGATAGGTAGTGAAGTGCGGATTATTCTGGATGCGGCGCCACATGTTTCTATTCCGGCGCAGATATCCTATGTAGCTGATGTTGCTCAATTTACCCCAAAAACGGTAGAAACTGCCAGCGAACGTGAAAAATTGATGTTCAGGGTGAAAGCTCAAATTCCCCCTGATATATTGCAAAAACATATCACACAGGTAAAAACAGGTTTACCTGGAGTAGCCTGGGTAAAGCTCAGTACCGATGCACAATGGCCTGCACATCTCCCTGAGCGAGTTACGCCATGACTGTTGCTCGAATCAAACGAGTAAGCCTGCACTATGGTAAAAATCAGGCACTGAAAAATATAACGCTTGAGATCCCATCCGGTAAAATGGTGGGCTTAATTGGTCCGGATGGGGTAGGGAAATCCAGTTTATTGTCGCTACTGTCGGGAGCCAAAAAAATACAGGCTGGGCAGATAGAAGTGTTAGATGGTGATATGAGCAGTAAAGCGCATCGCGACAAAATGTGCCCTCATATTGCTTATATGCCGCAAGGGCTGGGGAAAAATTTATACCCCACCTTGTCGGTGGAAGAAAATTTACAATTTTTTGCCCGTTTGTTTGGCCACTCCACAACAGAGCGGCGCCGCAGAATTGATGATCTCACGAAATCAACAGGGCTATATCCGTTTCTTGACCGCCCTGCGGGTAAATTATCTGGCGGCATGAAACAAAAACTTGGATTGTGCTGTGCACTGATCCACGACCCGCAATTTTTAATTCTGGACGAACCGACCACAGGAGTAGACCCGTTAGCCCGCAGTCAGTTTTGGCAACTGATTAGCCGGATTAAGCAGCATTATCCGCAGATGAGTGTGATCGTTGCCACCGCCTATATGGATGAAGCTGCCGCTTTCGATTGGCTGATTGCCATGGACGATGGCCAGGTACTCGCTACTGGAACACCAGAGGAAATGCTTGTCCGGACAGATTCATCTTCGCTGGAAGATGCCTTTATTAAACTGTTACCGGAAGAAAAGAAACACGGCTACAAACCGGTTGAAATAACACCGCTTAACGGAAATACGACTGATATCGCAATAGAGGCTCAGGGGCTGACTATGCGTTTCGGTGATTTCACCGCCGTTGATAATGTCAGTTTTCGTATCCGCCGTGGTGAGATTTTTGGCTTTCTGGGCTCAAATGGTTGTGGTAAATCCACTACGATGAAAATGCTTACCGGGCTTATACCGGCAACCGAAGGCAAGGCTTGGTTATTTGGGAAGGAAGTTGATCCCAGAGATATTAACACCCGCAAACGCGTTGGCTATATGTCACAAGCGTTTTCGTTATATGGTGAACTGACGGTAGCACAAAATCTTGTGCTACATGCCCGGCTATTCCATGTTGCGGAGCAAGACATTCCGGGTAGGGTAGATGAAATGGCTACACGTTTTGATTTAGCGGCAGTGCTGGATGAACTGCCGGAAAGCTTGCCGCTTGGGATCCGGCAACGCTTGTCATTGGCAGTTGCCATGGTGCATAAACCAGAGTTACTGATTCTGGATGAGCCTACATCGGGTGTTGACCCTATTGCCCGGGATAATTTTTGGCGCTTGCTGATTACTTTATCCAGGCAGGATCAGGTGACTATTTTTATTTCTACCCATTTTATGAACGAAGCTGAACGTTGCGACAGAATGTCGATGATGCATGCCGGAAAAGTGCTGGACAGTGATAAACCGGCTTTACTGATGAAAAAACGCGGCAAAACAACGTTAGAAGCAGCCTTTATTGATTACTTAATTGAGGCCAGCGGCGACAGTCAGGCAGCAGAAACTCAGGTATTTGACGTGACAAAACCCGCCGTGAGCAAAGTGTTCGCGCCGTCAAAACAATTTTTTAGTGGCCAGCGTATGTTCAGCTACATGTGGCGCGAATCGTTAGAGTTACGCCGCGATCCGGTAAGAAGTACCCTGGGTTTAATCGGATCGCTCATTCTATTATTTGTGATGGGCTTCGGCATCAGTATGGATGTGGAAGACTTACGCTACGCCGTGCTGGACCGGGATCAGACCGTATTAAGCCAGAATTATACTCTTAGCTTATCGGGCTCCCGATATTTTTTAGCACAGGAACCGATAAAAGATTATGCAGAGCTTGATAGCAGGATGCGCAGCGGCGAGCTTGCTTTAGTATTGGAAATACCGTCTGGTTTTGCCAGAAATATCGAACGTGGAACCGCCACTGCAGTTGGCGCCTGGGTTGATGGTGCTATGCCACAAAGGGCAGAAACAGTTAAAGGCTATGTGCAGGGTATACATCAGCATTGGCTTACGGAGCAGGCCCGGCTGCGAACGAATAATAGTGTTAGCAGCACAGTAGGCATTGAAACGCGTTACCGGTATAACCCCGATGTGCGTAGCCTGCCAGCGATGGTACCCGGCATTATTCCATTGTTGTTACTGATGATGCCGGCCATGTTAACGGCGCTGGCCGTAGTGCGGGAAAAAGAACTGGGATCGATTCTCAACCTGTATGTTACCCCGGTAACAAAAATAGAGTTTATGTTAGGTAAGCAGTTGCCCTATGTCGTTTTGGCGATAATCAATTTTTTGTTGATGTGTTTGCTGGCCGTTACTTTGTTTGAGGTGCCCATTACCGGTAGCTTTATTACCTTGCTGCTGGCGGCTTCTTTATATTGCATTATTGCTACAGGCCTGGGGCTTTTGGCCTCAACGATTACCAAAAGCCAGATAGCGGCTATGTTTTTTGCCATGTTAGCCACGATGATCCCGGCAATACAGTTTGCAGGGTTATTGGATCCGGTCTCCTCAATGGAAGGTGCTGGCCGCCTGATTGGTGAGCTTTATCCTGCTACTCATATGATTGACATCAGTAGAGGAGTCTTCAGTAAAGCGCTTAATTTCAATGATTTGTATAATTCGTTTATACCATTGGTGCTGGCAATACCCGTTATTTTGGCCGCCGCTGTGCTATTACTGAAAAAGCAGGAGCGTTAATATGAGAGCATTAGCTAATATTTATCGCTTAGGGGTTAAAGAGCTTTGGAGTTTAAGGCGTGATAAAATCATGCTATTCCTGATTTTTTATACCTTTACGCTGTCGGTCTATACTGCAGCCACTGCTATGCCAGAAACGTTGCATAAAGCCCCGATAGCGATAGTTGATGAAGATGCTTCGCCGCTTTCGGCCCGAATCGTAGCAGCTTTTTATCCGCCGCAGTTTACTTTACCCGAGTTAATTTCTCTGCAACAGATGGATCCGGGTATGGATTCCGGTCAATATACTTTTGTGGTTAATATACCACCTGATTTTCAAAGCGATATGCTGGCTGGGCGCATCACTAATATACAACTGAGCACTGATGCAACCCGTATGAGTCAGGCATTTAGCGGTAGCGGTTATATTCAGCAAATTATTATGGCAGAAATCAGTGAGTTTTTGCAGCATCAACGCGGCTTGTCATCGTCCCCGGTAGATCTTGAACTGAGAGTACGGTTTAACCCCACATTAGAAAAAATCTGGTTTGGTTCAGTCATGCAGATTATTAATAATGTAACGATGTTATCGATTATCCTGACTGGCGCTGCACTGATCCGGGAACGTGAACACGGCACCCTTGAGCATTTGCTGGTGATGCCTGTAACGCCAACAGAAATTATGCTGGCAAAAATCTGGTCAATGGGCTTTGTCGTATTGTTCGCAGCCGCCTTCTCTTTAACCTTTGTGATTCAGGGCGCTTTAAAGGTACCGATTGAAGGCTCTGTCATATTGTTCCTGCTGGGGGCGGCTTTACATCTGTTTGCGACAACGTCCTTAGGTATTTTTATGGCAACCCTGGCTCGGAATATGCCACAATTTGGTATGTTGATGATACTTATCTTATTGCCTCTGCAAATGCTCTCAGGTGGTTCCACACCAAGGGAAAGTATGCCTGAATTAGTACAAAATATTATGCTGGTTGCCCCCACCACTCATTTTGTCAGCCAGGCACAGGCCATTCTTTATCGCGGTGCCGGCTTGGATGTTGTTTGGCCGCAATTCCTGTGGCTGGTGATTATTGGCAGTGTTTTATTTGCCTTTTCGTTATCACGTTTTCGTAAAGCTATCACGCAAATGGCGTGACCAGCTATCTGCTAAGGCCAGCATCCGTTTATTTCTTAGTCTTAATTTATTTAATGGCTGCAGTGTCTTCTAAATCGTCGAGCAGGATACGCTTAATCTCTAAAATAGCCGCAGCGGTTTCCTGAACACTGTGGCCAGAGACAATAACTGTTTCAGATACCGCTTCAGGCAGGTGAGCGCTTTGGTAGGGAACTAAGCCATCATCACTGTCTTCTAGCTTTCCATCAGAGTGCGTTCTGGCAATGATAGAGTGATAGTTCACTGTCGAAGATATAGGGAGCGTCGCAGCAGCCAAAATGAAGTCATCATCCGCGTTTAAGTTATCAACACTATTGGGGAGGTAAAGCGGTTTTTTTTGACTTAAGGCGGGATCATCAGCGCTGCCTTGAAGCACATCAGCAAAATCTTCGAGAATAGTTAACGGCAGTTTGATCATGCTTGCGACAAAACGCCCTATTCTTTGTCCTGCGAAGGGGGTGCCTTGGTGAGGCGCGGCAATAAAGATTGCCCGAGACACTTCTGGCATTGGATAGAATTGTAATATTGGCTTAATGTGCGCTTCAATGCGTTGCCGACGTTTGGGTTCGAACTCAACATCCCGGAGTACTTCGCTCATCAGGTTTTCACTGGACGATACCATTAACCGGGCGATGACACCGCCCATACTGTGGCCCATAACGACCATGTTTTTTGATGCTGTCGCCGAACCTTGTGGATCATAATGATGAAGCACTGCATTGATAGTATTGCGGATCTCGAAGTGATTAATCGGGATAGGAATATTAGTGGGGTAATATACCTGCCACACCTGAAATTTTTTGCGCAGTATTTCATCACCCATTATTTCATTTGCCACGTTTACCCAAGCTTCAGGGCTACTGGCCAGCCCATGGATCATTAAGATAACCCTTCGGTCCGGATCATATGGCTGCATCAAGTATACATGTGGTTTGTCGAAGTTTTGCTCACGGCCCAGTAAGGTACGTATCGACTGCCGGGCAAAACCCGCCTGAGCCAGCCACAGCCCATAGCCTGCGGTAAAGTGTCCGGCTAAAGGGATATGTTGCTCGTATAGCTCGGTAGCAAAGTGCCGGTAAGGATCATACACAGCGAAAGTCACTTCAGTAGTGGCTAAAATGTCTGCAAGGGAATCACTTTCAAAGCGCAATAAAGCGGTAACAACCGGGTACGGCATCTCGCTCCAGGTTGGTCTGGCTGGTGCGTGATCTTTGCTATCGCTATTTCTGGCCAGAACGCCAGCATTAGTTTTCACGCTTCGATCAGCAACCAACTCTGCGCCAAAACCATCGCGTCGATACTGACTGCGAAGCCCTGTAAAAGCCAGAGAGGGCGCGGCAAATAAGTTATGGATAGGTTGCTCACTTTGCGCAATATTGGTGCCTGACAAATCTGTTTTGATTACCCAGCCACTCATGGAAAATGGGGCGATGTCAGGACTGACATTATTACTCCGCTCATGCGCTTCAAACAGAATGGTAGCCGTCTCTTGCACGGCTAAATTGTAATAGTCACGTACCTGAGTTTGCCTGTCTTCAAATGCCCGCTCTCCGGCAGAGCGGTTAGTAAAAAACAGATAAACATAGGCATAGCGGGCGGCCTGTAGCCAGGCATGCAGGCGTGCTTCGGCTGCTTTTGTTTGCGATATTGACAGCGCCTGTTGCACCCAGAGTTCCGACAAAGTAGATAAACGTCTTTCATCATTAATGCCGCTTGTTTGCAGCAGTGCGGCAATGCATTCATGGCCGGGGTTATCTAAATCGAGACAGGCGCTAACATCTAACCCGGCTACTTTTATCGTCTCTATTGACGCTGCGCTCGGTGTGTTGCCGGTAAGCACATCACCCCGTTTAATTCTGATGTACTCGTCAGTATTCATTGAGCGAACTGCAACTGGGCTATCGAACTGCTTTAGGGTACTGCAGGCATTAAGTAAGGCTGAACACAGCAGGATAAAAAATAGCCAGGCAAGTTTGTTAAAGCTTAAGGTCATTACTAATCCTCTTTGGAAATTGCGGCTATATCATTTCTGATCGCACGGGAAAAATTGGGATCTTCGTTTGCTTGTTGCGCGCGAACATTAATATAACCCGATGTTTGTAACTGACTATAGCTATAACCTGGTATTAAAGCGCCCTGATCATAAGCATACTCGGCAAAATGGCCTGACAACAAAAGCCGGTAATCTAGGGGTATACCTGGTGCAATCTGGCGGGCTAGATCAAACACAATGGTTGTACAATTGCTTGTTAGGGTATTGTAAAACTGCGGTGTGGTGCGCAGTGACTCTGCCATTGTCAGGTAACCCAAAAACAGGGTACGAAGTTGCTGCGGGTTTAACGCCAAAGGATATAGATAAACGTCTTCATTTCGGGCGTTACTTCTGGTCAAAATAATGTCCCGTTCGTCTGCGGCAATAACAACTTGCTCAAACTGTCGGAATAAACCACCTATGGCGGAGAAGGATTCATGCCGCTCTTTACGGATCTCTAAAGAAAAAACCAGCTGTTGACCGTTATTAAAACCAAAAGACACCAGGGTGTGCGCAATATGCGGCCCCATCCAATAAGAGAGAATTAAGTCGGCCGAAACCAACTGCTCTAAATTGTAGTGGCGGGTTTGCCAGTTTGCTGTGTAGTCGCTTTCACTACGCCATTTGAAATTACGTACATTATACAGCGTAACCTGGTTACCCTGCATCTCCGATTTAAGCAAATAAGCAACATCATCAGCCCAGTCACGTTGATGAGAGGGGGTAACAGTTTGCCACCAAATGAGTAATATTGCGCCTAAGAGCAGGTAAGCAATCAGCAAGTTGCGCATTCTTCGCCGATATCTATACCCTAGCGTTATTACACAAGCGATACCTAAGACACTCCAGCATGTCAGGACAAACAAGCTTACAGCAAAAGGGAAATCATATAATTGATACCATAGCGCCAGGCTTCCACACGCCGTTGAGATTAAGAGTATCAAGCCAACTAGCAATCGCAACATAGAGATATACATAGAGTTTCCAAAGTTATAGCCAACACCATAGCAACGCAGCTATGTCTAAACCAGTATCTTCGAGACCAACCAGGGGGGGCTCGCAACCTAAATAGTTAATCTGCATATTTAAGCCAACAACGGCTTTGGCTTGACATGCTAATTAAACTACGATTAAATTTCGGACTGACTGGTCAGTCCGAAATTTATCTTAACCAAATAGAGTGAAAGCCAAAATTAATGAGAGTGAACCTAAACGGGTACACAAGAGTGCCGGGCAACGAGAAGATGAGATTCTGTTTGCCGCGTCACAAGTTTTTGCTGATCGCGGTTATCAGAGAGCCGATGTTCAAGCGATTGCTGATCTGGCGTGTGTTGGTAAAGGCACGGTTTATCGCTATTTTTCAACTAAAGAAGTGTTATTTAAAGCGGCGATGCATTATCAGTTGAACTTACTAGTCAGTCGTCTTGAGGTCGTGCGAGATAACCATCTTGAGCCGCTGAGCCGGCTTTATGAAATGATGCGAGTATTTCTTAAGTACTTTGACCAGCATCCTGAAACAATAGAACTTTTTGTACATGAGCGCGCCGAGTTTGGCCGTGAAATTATGCCGATATATTTTCAGCTAAAAAATGAAGAATCTCATAAATGATTGTTTATTTTCGCCGATATCCAGCAACATTACCCAGTAAGACCTGAGCTGAGCACGGAAGAGATGTCTTCACTGTGTGGTGAGTTATTGCACGGTAGCCTCTATATGACCATGGCAAAGCAGCCTCCAGTCACAGCAGTTAGCCGGTTAGAACAAGTTTTTTCATTTTATATACACGGCATTATGCAGATTGACGACCCGCTAAAGCTTATCCAGCGACAGTAACAAGTTTTTTAACATTGTACTTTTTGTAACTACGGAGAAACCCCCTATGACGTTTAATACCAAGCCAACTTTGTCAGGCAGAAAAAGCCTGAGCTGGCTTAACATTGCTGGTATGTTAAGTGCAGTTTTAATGTTAAGCGCCTGCGGTGGTGAAACATCAGAAGAGAAAAGCGCCGCTGCGGCGCCAGCGATGCCGGTAACAATTGCAGAAGTCACGACGCAAGCGGCAACTTACCAAGTGCAATACCCGGCCCGGGTAAGAGGGGCCAGGGAAGTTGAAGTGCGGGCCCAGGTCAGTGGTATTTTGCAGCAACGACATTTTGAAGAAGGCAGCTTTGTTGAAAAAGGCCAACCGTTATTTCAGCTAGATGCAGAGCCCTTTCAGTTGGCGATCGAGTCAGCAACAGCTGATTATTATGATGCTAAAGCTAATCAGCAACAAGCACAGCGCGAGTGGGACAGGGTAGCTGAGCTTTTTAGCGAAAAGGCGGTAAGTACGCGAGAGTATGATCAGGCTCAGGCTCTGTTCGCAGCAGCGAATGCGCGGCTTACGCGTGCCGGTTCAGCGTTAAGTGATGCAAAGCGAAACCTGCGCTATACCAAAGTAGAGGCACCGATAAGTGGTTTGGTAAAAATGGAAGTGGTGTCTGAAGGAAATTTGATTGCGCAAGGCGCAATTCTAACCGAACTGGTACAGATCGATCCGGTTCAGGTGCATTTTGCTATCCCACAGGCTGATATGTTGCGCTATCGCGATAATACCATTGAGCAGCGTGCTGCAGTTGAAAACATCCAATTCATCTCAGAGCAGGGTGCAGCATTCGCAATAAAAGGCACGCTAAATTATCAGGCGCCTAGCGTTGACCCTGCCACTGGCCGTGTATTGCTAAGGGCGATTGTCAATAACGCCGATAATAACATGCTGCCAGGTCAATTCGTACGTGTCGCACTGAATCTCCAGCACTTCGAGCAGGCTATTTTAGTCGAACCCAGTGCGATCAGCCAAGGGGCAGAAGGCCCACAAGTCTTTGTCGTCAATAACAGTAATCAGGCTGAAGCTAAAAAAGTGACTCTTGGTCCGGTTATCGACGGTAAACAAGTCGTCCTCACGGGCTTACAAGCAGGCGATAAGCTGGTGGTTAATGGTCAGGTTGCCTTGCGCAACGGTGTTGCGGTGCAGATCACTAACGGCTAATCAGCCAACAAGGACTAATTATGTTACGTTTTTTTATTGACCGACCGCTTTTTGCTTCGGTTATCTCCATTATTATTATGATTGCTGGGACTGTGGCCTTACGAACACTGCCTATTGAGCAATATCCCGATGTTGTACCACCGCAAGTCGTGGTCACTGCAACCTACCCAGGGGCCAGCGCTGATGTATTAAGTAACTCAGTAGCGACACTACTGGAGCAAGAAATAAACGGCGTAGATGATATGCTGTATATGGAAACCTCCAGTAACGATTCAGGTATGTTGCAGATAACCGTTTCGTTCCAAATGGGCACCGATCCGGATCAAGCGACCATTAATGTTAATAACCGGGTGCAAGCTGCTACCGCACGCTTACCGCAAGCGGTTCGCGATTTAGGGGTAAGAGTTGAATCGCGCTCCACCAATATTTTGATGGTTATTGCTCTGTATTCTGATGACAACAGCATTAGTGAACTAGATATTAGTAACTATGCACTGCTCAATGTCTTGGATGAGTTGGTGCGGGTAGAGGGGGTAGGTAATGCTTCTCTGTTTGGTGCACAAGATTATTCAATGCGCATCTGGACCGATCCGGCTAAATTGGCCGAATATGGTTTAAACTCGGCGGATATTACCAATGCAATACGCGATCAAAGTGCGCAGTATGCTGCCGGGCGTTTTGGTGCAACACCCGGCCCGTCCGGTATAGCGTTTACTTACACCGCTACCACCGACACTCAGTTAACTACGCCGGAACAATTCTCTCAGGTGATTCTACGTTCAGATGAAACAGGTAATGCTATTCGACTGGGGGATGTGGCACGGATAGAGTTGGGAGCGCAAGATTATGGTTTTTCCGCTGCCTTTAACAACCAAGGCAGTGTACCGCTGGGGGTATATTTGCAGCCGGGTGCCAATGCGCTCGAAACGGCTCAGAATATTCATAATGTGTTAAATGACTTACAACAGCAATTTCCGGCCGGATTGTCTTATCAGATACCCTACGATACCACTGAGTTTATTCAGATTTCGGTGGATGAAGTTATCATAACCTTGTTAATAGCAGTGGTGCTTGTGGTATTGGTTACCTTTTTGTTTTTACAGCATATTCGCGCCACCTTAATTCCGGTTGCGGCGATACCTGTATCACTTATTGGTACTTTTGCCGGGATGCTGGCGTTAGGCTTTTCTATTAATATGTTGACGTTGTTTGGTTTAGTGTTGGCCATCGGCATCGTGGTAGATAATGCCATTATTGTGATGGAAAACGTTGAGCGACTTATTGCTGAAAAAGGCATGACAGCGAAAGATGCAGCCATCGAAACCATGAAGCAGGTTTCCGGTGCGGTGCTGTCTTCCACCTTAGTGCTGGTAGCTGTGTTTGCACCGGTGGCTTTTCTGGGCGGTTTAAGCGGCGAGCTGTATCAGCAGTTTGCGGTAACTATTGCCGTATCGGTCGTGGTGTCAGGTGTAGTTGCACTAACATTAACGCCCGCTATGTGTGCCTTATTGTTAGATAAACAAAGCCACAAAGTCTCTGCGCCTTTTGCACTGTTTAACCGGTTTTTCGATAAGCTGACGAATGGCTATGTGGCTGGTGTATCATTTTTAATCCGGCGCTGGCTGCTTGGCATCGCCCTTTTTATCGGTTTTAGTCTTGTCACCGTGGTGTTAGTCAGCCGTATGCCAACTGGCTTGGTACCGGCTGAAGATCAAGGTGTAGCTCTGGCCGTTGCGCAATTACCTCCAGCCTCCTCATTGGCACGCAGTGAACAGTTTCGTGATCAGCTGTCAGAACAAATTCTGGCAATGGATGGGGTAGAGGATTTTATTGCCTTTGCCGGTTTTGACATTTTAACCAGCTCGATGCGCACCAACTCGCTGGCCGGTTTTATAAATTTAAAAGACTGGAGTGAACGTACCGGTGCAGGGTTAAGTGCGCAGGAAATTGCACAAAAGATTATGGGCATGGGCTTTGGTATGCAAGAAGCCAATGTGTTTGTTTTTGTGCCACCACCCATTCAGGGGCTGTCTTTAACCGGTGGTGTAGAAGGCTATATGCAGTTACGCGGCGAGGCTGATCCAGATGCACTCAATAATATGGCGCAGCAGGTGGTTGCGGCAGCAAATCAGCGGCCGGAATTAGTCGGTGTGCGTAGTATGCTGGAAACCAATGTACCGCGCTATATGCTGCAAGTTGACCGCGAAAAAGCTCAAACTATGGATGTACCTTTAAACGCGCTGTTTAGCACCCTGCAAACTACCTTTGGCTCCAGCTACATTAACGATTTCTCTTACCGGGGTCGCTTGTGGCAAGTCAATATGCAAGCAGACGGTGAATATCGTCAGTCACCGGAAAATCTGCGGGATGTCTATGTGCGGGCAAACAGCGGTGCAATGGTGCCGGTAAGTGAGCTAGTGACCGCAGAACGCGTGACAGGTGCTGATGTGTTGAATCGCTTTAACCTGTACGCTGCAGCTAAAATTATGGGTGATCCCGCTCCCGGCTATACCTCCGGCCAAGCAAAAATGGCACTGGATGAGGTTATTAACGGTTTTCGCGATCAAGCTAATATCCAAATGGGCTGGGTCGGCGAAGCTTATCAATTAGACGCTGCGTCTGGCGCGGCCGCTTCAGCTTTTGGGTTGGGCTTGTTGATGGTTGTGTTAATACTTATTGCGCAGTATGAACGGATTAATTTGCCGTTTGCTGTTGTTACTGCCGTACCCTTTGGTGTTTTTGGGGCGGCGCTATTTTCAATGCTTCGGGGATTCCCTAACGATGTCTATTTTCAGGTAGGTTTATTAGTGCTTATTGGTTTAGCTGCCAAGAATGCGATTTTGATCGTCGAGTTTGCGGCGCAAAACCGTAAAGAGGGGATGAGCTCTACTGATGCTGCTATTACTGCGGCACGCCAACGTTTTCGGGCGATTATCATGACCGCCGCGACTTTTATCATCGGGTGTTTACCACTGATGTTTGCGTCAGGTGCAGGTGCAGCGAGTCGTCAGGAAATCGGCACTGTGGTGGTAGGTGGCATGATAGCTGCCAGTTCACTTGCCTTATTCTTCGTACCTTTGGCCTATAAAGTGTTAGAAGACTTTAGTGGCTGGTACCGCAATAGAAACGTTAAATCATCCGCTATGCAAGGATTTGAACATGACTAAGCACAGTTTAAATTTAACTTTAGTGGCGCTGAGTATAGCTTCAGTCAGTTTGCTCAGTGGCTGTACTATGGGGCCTGATTATGAAAAAGCGGATATCGCATTGCCAGATCAGTGGTTATCTCCTATCGCTCAGCGTAACGAGCAACAAACCGATTGGCAGAAGTGGTGGCAGCAATACGATGACCCAGCATTGAATGCTTTGGTGGAACGAGCGTTGCAAGATAACCTTAATTTGCGACTGCAGCTGTCCCGTATTGAACAAGCACGCGCAGAACTCGGTTTTGAGCGGGCAAATCGTTGGCCAACCTTGTCGGCACAAGCTGCCGTAAGCCGAGAACAGCAACCCGCTGCTGCTATGGTTGCCTCCCCCGGTGGGAACAGTGTTAATAACCAATACAGCGTGACCGGAATGTTAAGTTACGAAATTGATTTATGGGGGCGCTTAAGCCGGCAACGTGAGGCGGCTGCAGCCTTGTTAGAACAATCAATATTGGCTGCAGACGCAGTCAGGTTAGCTCTGGCTGCTGATGTTATCAGCTATTACTTTAGTGTACAGGCCATACATCAACAATTGATGATCCTTGAAGCTAATATTGATTCGTTAAATCAAACGCTGGCGATAGAGCAGCGTCGCTACGAGCTTGGTGCTACAGACCCTTTGACCCTGCAGCGTAGTAAAGCGGCTTTGGCTGGAGCAACAGCGATGCTGCCCGATTTACAAGAAACACTTCAGTTAAGTCAAAGCGCGCTGGCTATTCTGGTCGGGTATAGTCCACAGGAACTGCTGAGTAAAGTGAGTTTTGGTCAGCGCTCCATGGCGGATTTAAGTATACCGGATAAGCTACCTGCACATACTCCATCAGAACTGTTATTAAACCGACCCGATGTGCGGGCGGCGGAAGCTAATCTGAAGGCCGCCAATGCCCGAATTGGTATTGCGCAAGCCGCCCGATTTCCGAGCTTTAACTTGAATGCTGTAGGAGGTAGCTCTGCACTAAACAGTAGTTATTTATTTAGTTCAGGTGCAGAGCATTGGTCTGTAGCCGGAAATCTAGCGGCGCCACTATTTGATTTCGGTCGTTTAGCGCGTCAGGTAGAAAGTGCAGAGGCGCAGCGTGAGCAGGCTAATGTCGCTTATCAGCAAACAGTACTTGCTGCTGTGGGTGACGCGCAAGATGCTATTTCGCTACTTCACATTTCGGCAACACGCGCACAAGCTTACACAGAGCAACATCAAGCCCTGGCAGAGAGTCACAGGCTGGCGCAGTTACAGTATAAGGCTGGAGCGATAAGTTCTTTTGAGTTATTAGCCAATCAACGCGAGCTATTGAATACTGAAATTGCAGTTACAGATGCCAAGCGTCAGCACTTGTTAGCATATACCACGCTATTTAAGGCTTTTGGTGGTAGTTGGCAAACTGATAACTGAATTAGTAAGCTTTCAGCTAGTATTATTTAGATAAGACCGATAAATTTGCCTGGTTTTACATAGTGTAAGATTGGGCTTTTTTTGCGCCCTGGAAGGCTAGAGAATGTGTAGGAATACAGTTTACCGTGTGGTATGTCTGGATGGATATGTTACAAGACAGCTGAGGGATCCCCACAAATTTCCCCCATAATATCAACTCTTTGCCAATTTGATTAATGCCCAGTCCCACTGAGCAAGCCAGTGCACGATTTGCTTTAGCCCTTGCTGATAATGTTGTCTACGAATGGGCAGCTTAGGTTCATTACAAAGCAATATGCCAAGGAAATTCAGAGCAAGTACCCTTCGACTTTTTACCGTGTTAGCCTGATATCGTAAGTGTACGCCTGCTATTTCACCTGCCGCCCCCAGTAGGTAGTGGAACCAATTTGCCAGTGCCGCCAATAGCAGCAATATATTTAAACGTGATTTGGATTTGGTGCCATGCAAGTCACTCCCTAAGCCATAACGCGGGCTTTTCTGGTCACGGAAGCTTTCTTCAATTTGCATTCGGCTGCTGTAGCATTTAGCGATTTTATTCGCATAGTCATGACACTCAGGTAACGATGAAACCAACAACCAGGGTTCTTTGTAAGACTTATTTTTGTCTCGTTTTAATAGCTTATAGCCTTTACCAACCAGAATAGCGCGGGTTTCATACTGCTGCGTCTGAGTCAGCACGATTGTGCCTAAGTGTTTGGGGGTAGCGCGAGCTTTTTTATAAAGCACATTGACGGTCATAAACTCTGTTTGCTCTGCCAGTTTAAGCTTCACGTTACCTCTGACTCTGGCGACATAATGCCAGCCTAATTTGCGTACCTGCTTAAGCCAGGGCACTTTGAAGCCCGCATCGGTGACAATAACCGGCTTACAGTCTTTGGGTAACATGGCCTTGAGCTGTTTTAAAAATGCGCGGTGTACATGTGGGCAACTATAGTCTTCTGCCGCCGCCACTTTTTGTAATAGCGTGAGTGCTCTGCCATCAGTGGCCATACTGGCCCGCAGAATAAAATGCCGTTTCGCGGTATCGGCGTTGCTCCAGTCAACCAAAATAAGCGGCTGAGATTTACTGCTCACGACAGATTTGGTCATTGCCGCATAGATAAGAGGCAGTTCCCGTTGCAGATTGGCATTGTTGAGTAATCTGTCTGCACGCTTAATGCTGACTTTATCCGACGAGCCTGGCATAGCACGCCCAATAGCTGTAACGGTGCAACGAGCATCTTTAGCAAGCGCAGTAACCGCGTCTAGTAGGACAGAAAATCGGGCTTTATGCATGGTTTGGGGGGTGACAAATCGGAGGAAATCAGCGAGCATAGTTTTAACATTCATGGCGGTACTCTTGGTTAGATGTTTTTGGCGAAAGATCAGATCGGGAAACGCCATGAATGTTCCCTAATCGCCTAACTTTTTATTTTAGCTAATGAATTTCTGGGGATACCTCAGACAAGACAGATAGAATATCTATCCGCCTTGAGCTGGCGATACATAGCACCCGACATGTATGGTAGTATGTCTAATAAGCACCTGGCCTATATCTGGCAGGGGTAATTCAACCATTTACTCTCTTAAACCTGCCTAAATGAGACTAGGATGATTAACTTACTTAGCCGATCAGATCGCAACCTTCTGATTTAGTTCCCTCGAATTACGCAACAAAGCCCAATTGAAGCTGGTAAGAATCTTAAATGTATTGAAATTCCTCCACAAAATAATGAATACGGAATTATTAAGATTAGTGCTGTGACCTGGGGTATTTATGATGAAGGACAAAGTAAAACTCTCCCTAGCAAAGACCTGTTTATTGAGTCACGCAGAGTTAATGTTGGTGACTTTTTGATCTCTAGAGCAAATACAATAGAGTTATTAGGTAACCCTGTAATAGTTCATCGAGTAACCAAAAACCTTATGTTAAGCGATAAGGTTTTACGTTTAGTTATGAGAGAAGAAGATAAGTCTTGGGTAAGTATTTTTCTTCGGTCTACTGATGGTCGTAAGGAAATAGAGTCGAGATCTACTGGAAATCAAATGTCTATGCGTAATATTGGACAGAAGGCTTTACTAGATATTGATATGCCTAAAGCGCCTGATCGTGAACAAACCGAAATCGTTCGCCTTGTCGACCAATACTTCGCTTTTGCCGACACCATCGAAGCGCAGGTGAAAAAAGCCCAAGCGCGGGTGGATAACCTGACGCAAAGTATTTTGGCCAAAGCCTTCCGCGGTGAGCTGGTGGCGCAAGACCCAAACGATGAGCCCGCCGATAAGCTGCTTGAGCGCATTGCCAAGGCGCGTAGTGAGGCCGAGCAACTGGCGAAAGCGGCGATAAAAGCCGTGAAAGCAGGTCGTAAAACAAGGATAAACTAATCGAATCCGGCTTGGAGTGGCAAAGCATACGGTGTCGCTTCAAGCCATATCATCACTAATAAAAATCAACACGTTGGCTAACATTATGCAAAAAAATACCCTGACTCTTTCCAAGGTTTGGCATGGAGTAAAATTCTTTTTTAAATGGCTATGGTTAATTAACCTGTGTCTACTTGGCCTTACCCTCACTTTGGTTGGCAATTTCTTCTTGATGTTTGAATATTCTTTCTCGTTATCAGAGCTAGATATTATTGAAACGTCGTTTATTGTTTTCTTAGTCATGTTTTTTTACCGCTATATTCAACTGTGCCGGCGAAGTGACGCGCCTTTGGTGCGAAAAATTATCACGCCATGGGTGCATCAAGCCTATTTGGGGTTATTTTCTATCGGTCTAATCCTGATCGCGATTAAGTTTTCTGATTTTGACTGGGACCAACCGCTAGACCCTATCGATGAGATTGTGGGATATCTTTGCAGTGTCGCCGTGTTTAGTTATAGCTATTACCGCGTGAGTAAACTGTCGAATCAACAAGTATCAACAACACCAGTTGCCAATACGCAAGGAGCGACACAATGAAATCTATCCATTACTTAACTGCTTTTCTTTTCTTGTTTGCTGTGCCAAGCCATGCTCTGATGCATTCCGATGCAAAGCCCGGCAGCACCGAGTTTTTGATCTCTGCTTGTCAGGAGTACACCGAGCTCTACGAGAAAAAAGACCAACCACGTTTTGGCGCATTTCTCACTACCTCAAAAGAAGAGAGCTTTCGTGCTGGCTATTGCCTTGGTGCGATTATGCATACCAACAGCACATGTTATTCCTCTAGGTCGTCTGTCTATCGTGCGGCGCAATTGATTGCCTCGAGTAAAAAGATGGATTTCTATACCGAGAGCCGCCTACTGGAGCAGGCAGTATGTCGTTAGTGAACACCAATCAGGCAGTAAAAGCTTTATTTGGTCTTGAAAATAGTGAACCTCTACGCTCTAAAGCGAACAGTTATCTACGCAACGACGTTATTCCGCCATCATTGATTGTTGATGAAGGATTTAGCGACGCAAGTATGGGTAAGCGTGGTAAGAAATTGCTCAAATCTCAGGCAGTGGATTGTTTGTTTAACGCGCTAGTGCTGGACAGTTTTTTTAATGATTCGAAGTTGGTCAAAGCAATTTTTGAAGATTCAGCAAAGCGAGTCACCAATGCAGCTCTGTGCGAGGAAGTGCTACTAAAAGCGCAAGCCGTCAATGAGGTGATGCATTTATCTGTGGCGGCGCAGCAATTTCTCAGCCAGTTGCGCGACGATGCGTTCAATTTACGTGAGTCTCGCTTAGTGTGCCCGTTTGCTGAGCAGCGTTTGCCACAAATGGATTTGGCGATGCAAAATACCGGCTTGCTGTACCAATTGCTCAGAGCGCAGCGCCTTTCTCTCTCACATAAAGAACAAATCTTACTCTGCTGGTTAGAGCAAGATCTCTTGGCGGCAGCTCAGCTCGCTGACCAAGTAGATTTGGCGCTTTTACAGCGAGATATGGCGTTAGCGGAGCTTGTGCAAAGGGTTCGTAGAGAGTACCAAGAAGCGCAAAGTTTCAACGCGCTATTAAATTGCTTACCGGACTAAAAAACGCTTTTTTGTGCAGTGCACAAATCAACACTACTCCTACCAACCAAAAGGAGTCGTGTTATGAATACCGTAAACCAGTTAGTCATCAATTATCACATCACAGAAAAATGCAACTACGATTGCCATTATTGTTATGCCAAATGGGCAAAACCGAATGAGCTGCACCGCAATGTCGATGAAATGAAGAAAGTACTCAGCAAACTTGCTGAGTACTTTCTTTCCCCTAATCCTATCCAGCAACAACTGCAATATAAGAGTGTCAGGCTCAATTTCGCTGGCGGTGAACCGTTACTTCTCAAGCAACGGTTCACCGATGCGCTTGATTATGCCATCGACTTAGGCTTTAAAGCTTCAATCATCACCAACGGACATTTAATCAGCGATGCGTTTATTGCTGAGCAAAGCCACAAACTGCAGCTTTTGGGGGTGAGTTATGATGCCAGCCAATTTGAGGTGCAAAAGCAAATTGGCCGCATCACTCGTTCTGGCAATATACTTTCTGCACAAAGGCTACAAGCCATTTTTCAGCAGATAAGACATCACTCACCCACGACAGAGCTGAAAATCAACACCGTGGTAAATCACTATAATACCGAGGGGGATTTCACCGCTTTGATCGAAGCTCTTCAGCCGAATAAATGGAAAGTGCTGCGAGTTCTACCAGTATTTAATTCGATTCAAACCATTAGTGAACAGCAATTTTCGGCATTTGTCGAGCGGCATCAGCGCGTGGCGCATTGCATGTCGGTAGAGAATAACGACTCCATGACCAACTCTTATTTGATGCTCAGCCCTGACGGCGCTTTGTTCCAAAATGGTAATGACTCATCAGGCTATATTAAAAGTCGCCCTTTGCTCACAACACCGATTGATGTCGCTTTAGCCGAAGCGGGGTTTGATGCTGCCAAGTTTGCCTTGCGTTATTGAAGGGAGCAACGGGTATGAAGATTCAAAGCATCACCAATAAACAGGGGGCGATAATGACGTTAATCATTACCAAAGCGCCTAGTCGCATTGTGAATAAAGCGCAGCGGCTGATTCTCAGATTAAGAGAGCACGAGGTTGGACGAGGAATGCGGCCAAAAGTTATTCAACGAGACAGGCGCTGGTTGAGTTATCGGATCAATCGTAACTATCGCTTATTGGTTAAGCGCTCATGTTGCCATTATGGCCCTTACTACTGTGTCAGCCATGCGGAGTTTGATCATTGGGCGAAACATTAAATCCTGCTCAATAGACATGTTCTAAAAAATACTCAACAAGAAGGTAAGCATGAATAAATTTATCGTTTATGAAGGGCTCGATGCCTGCGGAAAAACCACGTTAAGTTCGCGCTACGCACAAGAGAGAAATACCACCGTTCACTCTGCGATTATTAAACAAGCTGAACCGTTAAGAAAAATGATTGATGCAAGCCAGTCTAAGGAGAGTGCATTACTGTTTTTTATGCTCAATAACTTTTTAAAAAGTGAGGAAGTAGCGAAAGCACGAGAGACGGAAGATGTGATATTTGATCGCTATCTATTTTCAACCTTGGCCTACCAGAGCATTTTATTGGGCGAAGAGAAAGTGAGGACGATGTTTGATGTGCTGAATATTGCAAATAATATCTTGCTGCCAGATGTTATAGTTTTTGTTAAAGCCGATGCCGAAACCATAAACAATAGAATTAAAGTCAGAGGGGGTGAGATTCAATGGTACGGTGATGCCGTCACGCAAAATCATTGTGTGGAATCGGCCTACAAGATGATTTTTAACTGGTTTGATATTCCAATTATAGAGATAGATACATCAGAAAAATTTGGTTTATCGGTCGAAGAAACGTACCAGCTCATGAAAGAGCAGATAGATTGCGTTGTTTATAAGTAAAACGGTCGCTGCTTTGCTATCTTTATTGGCTTTGCGTAACCGTGAAGGCTTAAGCGTAGATAATGACTAAGTACTGGCACTGATTATCAAAGCGCGCAAGGTGGCCGAGCAACTGGCGAAAGCGGCGAAAAAAGCCGTGAAAAGTCAGCGATAATTGTTCACTAAGCTTAAGATCGGTGCCCTAATCGGGTGGCCGATCTTAGTCTTTCCACTCCCGATATCACTTTCATAAGCTTATTATCCTCCCCATCCGGCCAAAGCTTGGTTACTCTTTTCGCAACAAGATTTCCAGCGAGAGGCTGTCATCGAAAGCTAGTCAGCGAATTTATCGCTTGAATCCATTATCGAATGCTGTCAAGCGGCTTAATTTGCACGGCAAGAACTGGTTGTGATCTTAATTCAAACTTATTACCTGGCATCAGAGGCTCTGCCAGCGGGTTTGCCAACCCCTTTAAGGTGTTGATTAAGAGATAACCATTTGTGCTTGAGCCCAAGCACAGAAGCAAAAACCGATCACAATTTGGTTGTTTTACATGAGAAATTGCACTCAAAAACCGAGTTTATTATCCAATTTTAGTGTATATAAACGCATAGCAATCAGTTGATTAATATTTTATTTATCAATAGTGTTTTTTTAAACGTCAGTTAGGACGGAAATTTTCTTACTAGGGATTAACAATGAAGGCTAACAATTCAACGGCTTTAGTAGATGCGGATGACTTGATTAAACGGTCATCAGGCATTTTGGAAAGAAAGCAAGATGAAAATAAACCGATTATTGCCGTTTGGGGCATGATGAACGCGGGTAAAAGTTATCTGCTGAATATGTTGACACAGCATTACAACGCAGAATTCTTTCCAACTAATGATATTCGAGAAACCGCAGAACTGAAGTTATTTGAGGGAGAGTCTTATATTTTTCTCGATACACCAGGACTGGATGCTAATAAAGATGACGACCTGATTGCACTAGGTGGAGCTGCACAAGCCGATCTCGTTCTCTTCGTACATCAGCCTCAAGGAGAACTAGAAAAACTTGAGCTGGACTTTCTTAAACAATTAAAAGAGTCATTTGGCGAATATGCAGAACAACAAATTGTTTTGGTGATCAGTAAAGCCGATGCAGAAAGCCAGGATAAGATTGAACAGATTGAACAAAAAGTTCTTGAGCAATGTCATGAGTATTTAGGTTTTTCACCAGTGAGTTTTCAGATCTCCGGCACTCGTTTTCATAAAGGGATTCAACTATCTAAAGATGGTTTGGTAAAAGCGAGCCATTTAGAAGAATTAAAGCAACATATTGACGATTTAAGTATTGACTTTTATGCCATACGTCAAGAGAAGCAACGATGTGCTATTAACGACTTATTAGAGGATGTTTTGAAATTAGAACAGGATCTCTTTGATAAAAAAGAAAAAATTATCAATGATTTAGATTCGAGATTTTCCATTTTTAACGAAGCTATGTCTTCGCTAGATCTTAGCATGACCTCAAAAAAAGCTGAGTTTATGAAAGCAAGATTACAAGGAGTTTAGAAGATGGCATTACCTTGGTTAATTGGCGCGGCAGCAGTCGCATTAGGAGCGGCAGTTGTCTCTGCCATTAGTGATGATAGCGATTCAGGCAATGGTGATGACGATGGTGAAGAGCGTCGTCGTCGAGAGCGTGCAGAAAAAGAGCGAAAAGAAAAAGCTCATAAAGAAAAACTGCAAGCAATGAAAGACGCTTTTATTGAAAATGGTCTGGAGCGAGTAAATGAGCTGGAACAGAGCTTGAGTGGCTTAATACAAGTTTCAGTTTTGGGGAATCAACCATTTAAAGCGGTTCTAGATAATGAAGATTCTAATAGGGAATTGTTGAGTCCTAGCTATGTGGAAATCAATGATTTACCCTTTTTATCTCAGGAAACTCAGCAAAACTTGGTTAAATTTGAATCTCTGTATGATGTGGAATTAGAGCCAGAAGATGATCTGATTCAAGATGCTCAAACGCTAAAAGCGATTGACGACAAATTGGAGCAGTTACATCAGCTACGCAGTGAGCTTGAATTATCAATTTACAGCAAATAGGTTGAAAAGGAATGGCAGAGGTTATTTTACGGCAAGACTTGCTAAAGTCTTTTCAGGCATTACAAAGTTCTTTTCAGGCAGCTTTAACGGATGCCAAACAAATTAATAGCGAATTCGAAAAAATTCAAAAACGCTTTTCGGTACGTTTGGCGGCGCATATAAGACAGACCAAAGAACGCTTACCTGAAACTCACCCCCTGACGGCTCAAATTGATGGGATCTTATCGGCGATCAGTGACACTGATAAAGCATGGCAAGAGAATTTAAATTCTTATGATAAAGGTTTAGCATTTCGTAAGAACTTCCAAGATTCTTTATTGGTCTTTGTGTTTGGTAAGGTTAAGTCCGGTAAAAGTTCACTGGGTAATTATATGGCTTGGGGACAGACTGACCCAGTGATTGACTTAAAAGAGAAAGTTCCTGAATATTTACAGCCAGAATACTTTACAGCTGATAATACTCAAGTCACAAATGGTGATGCTGAAAATGAAGCGGTGCATCGCCAAGAGTTTCGTGTGGGTGCAATAGAAGCGACCAGTTCGATCCAAGGTTTTCGCCTTCCTGGTTTAACATGGGTTGATTCTCCGGGGTTACATTCTGTTAATGGCATTAATGGTAAATTAGCCCAAGAATATGTCGATCACGCGGATTTAATCCTCTATACCATGCGTTCCGATGCCCCTGGACGGGCTAGTGATATGATGGAAATTCGTGAGTTAAAGGAGAAGAAAAAGGAAATCCTTATTTTAGTTACTGGAAGTGATATTAATGAGGAGAACTGGGACGATGAGCTAGATACGTTAGTCACTAAATTGAACATGAAATCTGAGCAGACTCGGCTTCAGCAGCGTGAATATATAGCAAATCAATTAGATGGAATTGTTAGTGAAGATATTGTTTCGCTCTCAGCTCGTTACGCACAAGAGTATTACTCTGATGACTTCGCAATGAAAAATAGTGGGATGACTCAACTTTTTAGTCATTTATCCAGCATTTCTCAAAATCACGGTGTGCAGGTTAAGCGTTCTGTTCCCTTGAAAAACTTTAGTGTTTTCTTAGGCCATTGTTTAAAAAAGTTACAACCTTATAAACGGTTAATTGATGATCTTGATGAAAAGATAAACCATTTAGAAACATCGGTACCTCAGGTCATGACTCGATACTCTAGAGAGTCAGAGTTGAAGATGAGCTCATTTATCAATCAAACATTTGATGAGTTAGAGCGACAGCGAAATAACGAAGAGCTGATCAATCAAGAATTAAGAAAGGCACGTCATAGTTGGAATGTTCAACTTCAGCAATTGATTGGTGATGCTTTAGAGCGTGGTTTAGCCGAAATTTCTCATGAGTTGAAAAATGCAGCAGATAAAACTTGGCACAGCGCATCATTGGAATTACCGAATTTTTCTATAGAGAAAGTGACCGAGCAAGTTCCGGTTGGTTTTAAACCGAGTACGAAAAAACGAGGCCGAGGTATTGGTGGAATGCTAGGTTCCGTGGCTGGGGGAGTTGGTGGATTTCTCATAGGTGGCCCTGCTGGTGCTTTCATCGGTGCTTCAGCGGGCGGTACGCTGGGTGGAATGGCAGGGGGATCCTATGGTGAAGATGCTCAAGTAAGATTAAAAACGATTGAGTTAAATGTCGGTGATAACCTTGAGTTATTGAAAAAACAGGTGCGTGATAACTATGTCACTGTGGTACGTGATGTAATTAAACATGAATCTGAAAAAGTGCTTTCCAATGCCTTAGTAGAGATGAGATCCGTTACCCAATTGATTAAAAATGAACTCGATGTGGTTAATATTAAGATCGAAGAATTACAGCAGTTATCTATACAAAAAATAGAAAATAAGGTGGCTTAAGATGATAAATAGCGCCGAGCTATATAGAGGTTATACAGAAACAAAAAAACTGCTAGCAGAATATCCAGAGATGCAGCAGCCGTTTCAAAATGTGGAGATTCTATTTGAGGATAAGAAGTCTTCCCCAGATCTTAGTGTTATGGTTTATGGCATTTATAATGCTGGTAAAAGTACTTTAATTAACGCATTAATTGGTTCTGAGGTTGCTGCTACCGGTGATGTTCCTTTAACCGATAAAATAACCTCTTATCAATGGAATAATTTTTGTATTTTAGATACCCCTGGAATCGATGCGCCACTAGAACACGAGCAAGTTACCAAGGCTCAAATGCTAAAGGCTGATGTAGTGATTTTTGTTGTCAACCCTTCAGGTGCAGCTGAAGAAGAGAAAACAATGACCAGCATTATTGATCTCATTATTGAAAAGAAAAAAGTGTTTCTAGTCCTTAATGAAAAGAATCTTCTTTCTCAAGAAGATTTTATTCGATTGAAAAATGATACGCGTATACGCCTACAGATACTTGCGGTTGAGAAAGGTGTTGATTCGGTCTTAGCGGATATCCCAATTTTTCGTATTAATGCTGCTCGCGCATTAAAAGGAAAACTTTCAATACAACAAGGTTTAATTGAGCACAGTGGTATTACTGAGCTAGAAAGTGCTCTAGAGCACTTTTTTACTTCAATTGGTCAGGGTGATGTAAATCAACGCCTCGCTCATTCACTAGAGTCATTTTTAAATTACTTTATAAAACAATTAGCCAATAATGAAAGCAACCAATTGGTCTCTCGTTACGAAGAGTTATGTCGTAAGCTGATTGTGAATCAAGATATATGTCGAGATAATATTAATCAGGAAATTTTAATAAATCGAAAAAACATTGAATCAAAAAGTAAAGCATCGATGTATAGAAATTCTGAAAATTGCATGGTTGAGATTGAAGAATACTATAAAGAAGCGGGTAGATCGGTTGCTGGTGTTATGGATTATGAGTTGAATTATTTAATGACTCAATTTAATGATGATGTTGATACATTCGCCGCCAAAATAACTTTGCAGCAAGAAGGGCCTAGTATTAAGGAGCTTTCTCATTGTGCAAACTCTGAATCAATGGCTTCTAACCTCCAATCAAATATAGATACAGAAGCTTTAAGTAAAGCGGCAGGTTCAGTGGTGAAAATGGCAAAACCAGAGCATGTCGTTGGTGGTTTGAAGTTGGTTAAAGATTGGGCTCCTTCTTTGATGAAAGGGATCGGACCGAAAACTATGGAAAAATGGGCAGGGCAAGTCATTAGCAAGTGGATACCATATGCCGGCGCTGCAGTGACGGTTATCTCTTCGCTGTATGATTTGTTCTCTGAAGATCCCGCTGATAAACAAATGCGCGATCAAACGAAAAAAATGCAGCAGGAACGTGAACGCTTTGAACGAGAAGTCGAGGATACTGCAAGAGACCTTGCAGAACAGTTTGAGCGTTCAATGAAGCAAATTTTGCGGCAGGAGTTAGAACCAATTCTGCTGCAAATGACACAAAAAGTAGAAGCGACACTTGATAGCGCTAATGTTCAAGATAAGGCTAATAGAGCTGCAGTTATGGCTGCTCAGACTTTATTGGTGACGATAAAATAAAATGTTATCGAACCAACTTAAGCCGTTTCCATGTAGCTCTTGTGGACTCTGTTGCCGCCGAGTAAATCAAAGTATAGAGACGGCTTTTCTTGATCGCAGTGATGGAGTTTGTCGTTACTTTGATGAGCAAACGCACTTATGTTCTGTTTATGAACAGAGGCCATTAGTTTGTCGCGTTGAAGATTACTATAAAGAAAATTTAGCATCTTCGATAACTTGGGACGCTTTTATAGATCTTAATGTTGAGATTTGTAATGAATTACAACGTTTATCAAGAATACAAAATGAGTAGCCTTTACAATGCCATTTCCTCCCAAACCTTATAAATTGAGTTGCCCGCAGTGTGGCTGGAGTTCAGTGCGGGCGCCAAAAAGTGATGTACTCTCACCGCTAGACTTACCCAAGGCATGTCCTCAATGCGGCTGTGAATCGTTAACTAAGCAGGCTGCATCATTGGTTGAAAAAACGCTAGCCGAGTTATTTCGGAAATTCTGAACTGGGCAAGATAAGCTATTGGTATAATGCTTTCCCTCTTAATCAATGGGTATAGAAGCAGTAGGTGTTATTGCTCTTCGAAAGCCGTATTCTCCGCTGGTAACAAACTTGTAACTATTCACCCACGAGCTATTGACGACGGTTTACGCTAAAAATACTGGTGCCTGATAATCAACTTTCAACATGTGATGTTCGACGATTTCACGCAGCCATTTATAAGCAGAGACCTGCTGAAGTTTGGCTGTTTCTATCAGCGAGAACATTCGTTCGCGGAACTGGTCGCCTCGAT
>NZ_VHTC01000030.1:0-32925 GCF_013048685.1 Vibrio sp. A8-1 | reverse complement strand
TTTCGTTTAACTCTCGCAGTTGCCAGACCGCAAGAGTGTTTTAACAAATTGAAAGGGGCTTTATAACTGACTTATAGCTGAAAGCTTTACGGAACCCCCAGCCTAGCTGGGGGTTTTCTCTATACAAGGAAAGCCTTCTCAATCGAGAAGGCTTTTTTGTTGTGGGTCTGGCCATGAAAAAGTGCTAAACAAGCGTTGCCAATCGTCATCAAACCCTGCGTTTAAGGTGACCATTTGCTCTGTATAAGGATGAATAAAGCTTAATTGGCTAGCGTGAAGCATCAAACGCTGCACTTGATACTGCTCACGGTACAAGCGATTATGTTTACCATCACCATGAGTGGTATCGCCAACAATCGGGTGACGCAAATGTGCCATATGACGCCGCAGTTGATGTTTACGACCAGTCTTCGGTTTCAATTCCATCAAACTGTAGCGGGTGGTGGCAAACTTGCCGGTAGAAAAAGGCACTTCAACTTTGGCCAGCGGTCGATAAGCAGTCATTGCTGATTGCGGCTCTTTATCTTCTTGAGCAAACTTATCGGCGATTTTATCTAACTCAACCTTCAATGGATAATCCAAAACATCCGCTTGCTCAATCCAGCCTCGCACTACAGCATGGTAAGTTTTTTCCATTTGTTGACTAGCAAACATGGGCATCAGTGTTGAGGCGACTTCGCTGGATAATGCAAACACAAGTACGCCAGATGTCGGTCGATCTAAGCGGTGCAAAGGGAAGACATGTTGACCAATTTGATCACGTAAGGTTTGCATCACAAATTGAGTTTCATGCTTATCCAACCAAGAGCGATGAACGAGCATTCCCGCAGGCTTATTGACTGCAACCAGATACGGGTCTTGATAAATAATCTCTAACATTGTTGCGCCACTCTATCTATCTCCATTAATACCTCAATCAACGGCTGATAGCCGGATTGCCCTTTCCACGCTTCAACAAAATAAGGCGTTAACAAAAACTCTCTAGGCAAAGGTTGTTTCGTGTCGAGTAATTGCCACATTCGAGGTAAAAAAATCCATTGTAGCCATTCGTGTGGGTGTAGCGTATCAATAGCAAACGGCTCTCGACTGAGGAGCTTATCTTCCGTTGGGCGATGTGCTTGCCATAAAGCCGCCGCTTTGAGTTCTGTAGTTAATTGTTGCAGCAAAACCGGTAAAGGTGTCGGATTGATCATCAATGTTTATTTATTGGGCCTTGAATTTGCGACAAATGATACCATTTATTAAACAAAGAAAGTTAGGAACAAATAATCCCTTATGCAGCCGATTCATACCCTCACTGATTTACTCCAACAGAGTGAAGTACACTATCAGATTTTTGATCTGGGACGGCGAATCCAACCCGTCGATGCACAACGATTTCACCATGTTGAACAAGCAAGACAGCCGTACCCTTACCCGTTGCAACGTCAGGCTCATCTAGCGATTGTTTATTGGCATCAACACCAACAACCGTGGATATGGTTTGTAAAATTTAATCTTGATGAACGCGGGTTACTGGCCCAAGCGGAAATAGGCCAGTTTCTTAGCTACGTTCTCGAAGCAATGGGCTCGCGCCTCACCGGCGAATTAACCGAAGCTCAACAACAAAAGCTTGCTAATAATCCTTATACCTTTAAGCCAAGCGAAGAAAAAATGGCGGTCATTCATAGTCAAATTCGCCGACAGCTCTCATTGCCAAGTAGCCAATATTATGAACATGCCCAGCATTACTTAACGGGTGATTTAGGATGGGATAACTGGCAAAGTGTTGGCCTGCAAGGTATTAGCGATATCTGTGCACGCCTTAACGACGCTAATAATAGCCAGTTAATCATCAATGCGTTACCCCATTTACCTTCGCCAGTGCTCTACGCTCTGCTCGGAGCCCTTGAACACAGCTCATTACCTAATGACCTAGCACAGGCTCTCGATGAGAAATTACGAGTTTGCATTACGCAACCTGAAGGTGATCTATTTTTATTGGCCGCGTTGATCCGAGCACTCTCTGGAGGGACGCCAGAGCAGCTAGCTCAATGGATTGATCAAGTGTTGGATGACTCTTCTTTTTGTCACCCAGAAGTGCTGATTGCTATTGCCGGTCGTTGCTGGTCTGCGCTAAAACAAAGCGGACGTGCTCAACGATTTTTACTGCGCCTAGCGCAAAGTGGCGATCAAACGCTATTTAATCAAATTTTTGCTGATTTAGTCATGTTACCAGAGCTGCGAGTCGTGCTATTACCGCTACTCCATAGCAGCCCTTCACCAGAACTCTCTCAAGCGCTGGTCAATTTACAGCGTGCCACCAAACCTTCATCGCCATAAAGGAAAGCGAATGATTGATAACCTTATTGGCATCATTCTACTGAGCTTAATCTGTTACCTATTTTGGCAGCAGCGTCGTCAATCAGAAATAGCCAAACAGTGTATAGCACGTAAATGTGCAGCATTAGATTTACAGTTACTCAGTGTCTCTTTTGGGCAGCATAAATGGAAAACGCCAGCTCATCGCTGGCGTTGGCATACGGTTTACTATTTTGAATTCTCTGCACTCGGCGATGATTGCTATCAAGGGCAACTGGTGATGGTCGGCTTTACCCCCTCGGGCTTTCATCTGCCGCCGCACCGAATGCTTTAAGCTTAACGCCGTTACTGCTCAGAGAGAGTAACTGGCAAATGAGGATAACTCGGTTTGGCGTTGCCATTGATACTCATAAAACACGCCAAAAATGTCGTCTTCCGTTCTTATCGAAACAAAACCTAATTTATCCAAAATAGATTGAGCCGCCGCATGCTGAGCGTTGACCCTAGCCATCACCTTCTCAAGGTGTAATCGTTGACAAATTTTAGGGAAAAAAGCCTGCAATGCCTCATTGGCGATCCCTTGTCCCCAATAGCTTTTATCGAACACAAAGCCCAACTCAGCACTCTGCTCGTCGACTTCAACGTACAAATGCCCCATGTATTCACGATTATAATTATCCAGCACAGCCATCGCATGTAAGTGAGGGTCATGTAAAATACGTTGAAATTGCTGTCTCGCCGCAGCCACGGTTTTCGGGCCATTCATTTGGGCACGATTTTTAGCACAACAATTAAGCATCAAAAAATCAGATTCAAACGTCTCGGTATAAGGCACTATTAACGTTCTACGTGTTACTATCGTCACGGGCCATCCTTGTTCTCAACAATATCAATTCTCTCAATACCTAAAACGAGTAAAGAAACAATCGTCGTACTCCGTAGCCATCATAATGATAGCGCGGGTATCACGATAACCTTGCCACTTCACCGTCTCGCGATATAAACAGCGCTAAGCCACTGCGGAGTTTTCTTGAAGAAGTAGGCGAAAGTAAACCAATCCCAACGATGACGTATTGATCTTGATGTCATTTGCTCAACATCACATTATTATAATTATCATTATACTCAAACCGTTCGACATTACCGGCAGCAACATCATGTTTTCACTGCCCTATCCGAACTAAGAAAAGCCCCGACACACATGGTATCGGGGCTTAAGTCTTACTTATAGCGATCCAGCTACTTGTTCGTGCTCCCTGCATCGTCCCTAATAGTAGCGGTACAATCCAGTGACCTTATCCTATGCATCGCCACCTTGGCGGTGTCCTATTCATCCATGACACTAACCGATCCTGGTTAGTTTCCTTCACTTGTTCCTTGAGCGGTGTCCTACCCTCATCCTGAAGGGGTTCCGACCTATTCCATAGGGTCCTGCTTTCCTTGCCCATCAACCTCATGTCAATGGTCATATCCTTAATGAGTCCTAATCCTTGCGGCGATGTTCCGATTCACCGTCTCATCCTTGAAGCAACACTCCTTGTGTCATTCCTATTCCTTGTCACTTCCGCTGCGACAGCTATTAATCTACTCACTTCTGGCCACGATTCAATCCCAAGTTCAAGTTTCATATCACTCAAATAATTCAACATTAAATTTAATCACTTATAAAACAATCTATTAGAGTTTTCATATCTTAAGACTTCAATAACGTAGCGCTTTTCTCGCACATCACAGGTAAGCGATCTCTTACACGCAACGCCCTCTTTTGCTACCAAAAGAACAAAGATTGAGAGAAGAGAAAACTCAACACGAAGCCATCATTTATGGGTAAGATAGGCACTATCCATGACACAAGGACAGAATATGCTCAGTAAAGATCTATCGCATGAATTACAGGCTATTTTCACGCAATTACAACAACAGGGAAAAGCGCCAACGGTGGCTCTGGTGAAATCTCGCCTTAGCACCTCGCTGCCAATCCCCGTCCTTATTGCGGCAATAACAAGTTGGAAACAAGCCCAACGAGTCCCAAAGGTTGAGGTCAATAGCGTTACTCCACTGACGGATCAACAACGTATTGCCCAACTTGAACAGCAACTCGCGATGCTCAGTACTAGAGTCGAACAGTTAGCCGCCGAACTGACCAATCAGAAGGAATCAAGATGAAAATTTGGGTCGATGCCGACGCATGTCCTAAGGTGATCAGAGAAACCCTGATCAGAGCCGCTGAACGTACGGGAGTAGAATGTACGTTTGTTGCTAACCATCAAATCCCACTCCCTAAACGCAGTAATATCATTGCATTGCAAGTTCCTGCTGGGTTTGATATTGCCGACAATGAAATTGTTAAGCGAGTCGAAAAGGGAGATTTAGTTATCACCTCAGACATCCCATTAGCCGACGAAGTGATCACGAAAGGTGCATTAGCACTGAGTTCACGAGGAGAGCTGTTTACCACTGAAACCATTAAAGCTCGGCTGAACATACGAGATTTTCTCGATACCATGCGCTCAAGCGGTATTCAAACGGGTGGTCCCAATGCGTTATCTCAAACCGAGCGACGTGAATTCGCCAACCATCTCGATCGCTGGTTGACTCGCCGACGCTAAACGTTGTCAGATAATCTTGGTCATGTCGAGATGCCCCTGTTTACGATCAAAAAACGCCGCTGCCATTTTCATCATCGCAGCGGCGTTAAGCCTGTTTTTACTCTTTCGTTAAAGTAAAAAGATTAAGGAATATAATAGGTTGCAGCGCCCGGCCCGACAGGCATACCCAGCACAAATACCCATACAAAGAACAGTACACTCCAACCTAATGTAAAGACAATCGTATAAGGGATCATGACCGCAATCAGCGTACCAATGCCTAGATTTTTAATGTATCGACTCGCAATCGCTAATATCAAACCAAAATAACTCATCATGGGGGTAATGATATTGGTCACAGAGTCACCAATACGGTACGCCGCTTGAATGGTCTCCGGTGCATAGCCAACAAGCATCAACATAGGCACAAAAATAGGTGCCGTGACCGCCCATTGTGCTGAAGCCGAGCCGATCATCAGGTTAATAAAGCCACACATCAGAATAAAAGCAAAAAACAGCATTGGACCAGTCAAACCAATGGTTTGCAAGAAGGAAGCACCACCGACAGCAAACACTTGACCAAAGTTAGTCCAGCTAAAAAATGCTACAAACTGAGCGGCAAAAAATACCAACACGATATACATGCCCATTGAGGACATGGATTTTGCCATCGCATCAATCACATCGCGGTCATTTTTCATCGTACCAACGACTTTACCGTAGACAAAGCCAGGAACAGCAAAGAACACAAAGATGAAAGCAACGATACTGCGTAAGAACGGGGAACCCGCAACCAGCCCGGTTTCAGGGTGACGCAATACGCCATTTTCCGGCACAATCGTCCAAGCTAACAGTCCGCAAACAACGACGGTGGCGAATCCAGCGTATTTTAAGCCTTTCTTTTCCACATCGGTCAAAAAGCCCATTTTATCTTGTGATAAGTCATCACCCGCTTCAGCCACATTGTACTTACCCAATTTAGGCTCAACAATTTTTTCCGTAACCCAAGCACCAGCAATTGCAATAAAGAAGGTGGAAACAGCCATAAAGTACCAGTTTACTTCTGGGCCTACGATGTATTCTGGGTCCAAAATTCGCGCCGCCGTTTCCGTAATCCCAGAAAGCAGCGGATCGACCGTACCAATGAGTAGGTTGGCAGAATAACCACCAGAAACACCCGCAAACGCAGCCGCTAAGCCAGCTAAAGGATGACGCCCCAATGAATGGAACAGCATGGCGGCAAGTGGAATAAGCACCACATAACCCAGTTCACCCGCCGTGTTAGACATGATACCGGCAAAAATAACCGTAAACGTAACCATGCGTTTTGAAGCGCCCATCACCATGCCACGGATCGCAGCAGACAGCAGGCCAGAATGCTCAGCAATCGAGACACCCAGCATGGCAACTAACACCGTGCCCAAAGGAGCAAAACCGGTAAAGTTAGTAACAAGATTGGTCACAATGCGCTGTAAACCATCGCCATTCAGTAAGCTGACCACATGGATCATACCATCGGCAGCACGACCTCTTGCACCTTCAGGTCGGGGATCGACAACCGATACTTCAAAATAACCAGCAATACCTGAGGCGACTAAAATTGCCACGCAAAAAATGGCAAACAGTGTGATGGGATGAGGTAATAAATTCCCTAAATATTCCACAGCATCTAAAAACCGTGTAAAGCGCGGTTTTTTCGGTGCTGGTTGATTAATCGAAGCAGATGAACTCATCTGTTCCCTCCTTGTTATTATTCCTACTCATATGTGACAAAAATGTCAAAATCGAGCGCAGATTACTTGAGGAAACGAATAAGTAAAAATTGAACATGTTACAAAGTGTAAGTTTCAGTCTTATTTTTAACCAATTTTAAACAAAAAATCAGATGATTAATCGGTAAATCAATCATCTGATGAGTCATTACTGTTTAACGTGTTTTGTGATCGAACCTAAACCGCCTTCCTTTCGCTGTTCATGATCCTGTCCAATTTTTAACGCTGCACGGCTTTAAAGCGCGGATTGGTTTTACAAATCACGTACAAACGGCCCCGTCTTTTGACAATTTGGCAATCTGGATGGCGTAATTTTGCGCTTTTTAACGAACTTAAGACTTTCATGGTTTATTCCTTGGTAAATTGAGCAAAGCGACGATTAAAGTTAGCCACACGTCCCTCTTTTTGAATCACACGCTGCTTACCCGTGTAGTAAGGATGCGATTCTGCTGAAACTTCGACCGTAAAATAAGGGTAAGTTTTGCCATCTTGCCACTCGATCGTGCGATCGGTTTTTAATGTCGAACCAATCATAAAATATTTATCAACACTGGTATCATGAAACACCACTGGTCGATATTCAGGATGAATTCCTACTTTCATAGCCCCTCCGAAAATTGATACATTATAACATATCAATTAATAATCATTATCAACTGAAAATGCAAGTAAAAAATGTGCTATGTTGGCATGTCTCATTCTTATTATTCAGCGTTCGGTTATGTATACAATTGATCCTATTGGTATTATTGAAAGTCCCTATCAAGAAAAATTTGCGGTTCCTCGTCAACCTCGCTTAGTGCCCGCGGCAACCGCACGTTTAAAGCTCCTCGGGACGGCGAATACCCCGGAAGCCGTGCGTGGCATTGAACAATTTTCTCATCTCTGGTTGCTGTTCTTATTTGATCAAAATTTGGCCGCAGGCTGGAAGCCAACGGTAAGACCACCTCGCCTTGGTGGCAATGAACGGGTTGGAGTCTTTGCTTCCCGCTCAACCTTTCGCCCGAATGGCATCGGTATGTCTGCCGTTGAACTAAAAGGGATAACCAAACAAGGTGAGCAATTGTTTCTTGAATTAGGCAGTGTCGATTTGGTCAATCACACACCAGTGATTGATATTAAGCCTTATATTCCATACTCGGATGCAATTCCTCAAGCGACCGGAGGCTATGCCGACCATGAACCAGAGCGGTTGCCTGTGGTTTTCTCCCCTCAAGCACAAACACAACTCAATAGACTTACGGGGCATCACCATGAACAACAAGTGATTGAGCAGGTTTTAGCGCAAGATCCACGTCCCGCCTACAAGAAAAACCAACTGGACAATAAGGAATATGCGGTCAATTTGTTCAATTTGAATGTGAAATTTACCGTTCTCGATAAGTTAGTGACAGTAACGAGCATTGAACGCTTTTGACAAAGCCGATTGGCTGATATTATACAAGGCTTAATTTTACGCCCTCATAATGATGAGGGGCTTTTCAATCATGATGAAACGGATACCATAGAATGCGTACCAGTCAATATCTTCTTTCTACTCTGAAGGAGACTCCAAACGACGCTGAAGTCGTGAGCCACCAGCTCATGTTACGTGCAGGTATGATCCGTAAGCTGGCTTCAGGTCTTTATACTTGGCTACCTACTGGTCTGCGTGTACTGCGTAAAGTCGAAAACATCGTTCGTCAAGAGATCGATAACGCCGGTGCGATTGAAACCTTGATGCCCGTTGTCCAGCCGTTTGAACTGTGGGAAGAGACCGGCCGCTCAGAAAAAATGGGCCCGGAACTACTTCGCTTTACTGACCGCCATACTCGTCCGTTTGTTCTTAGCCCAACGGCTGAAGAAGTAATAACCAGCCTCGTTCGTAACGAGGTCAGCTCTTACAAGCAACTGCCGTTGAACCTGTACCAAATTCAAACCAAATTCCGTGATGAACGCCGCCCTCGTTTTGGTGTGATGCGTGCCCGTGAATTTTGTATGATGGATGCTTACAGCTTTGATATCGACAAAGACGGTCTAGAAAAATCGTACCAAGCGATGCACGACGCTTACTGTAAAGCCTTCGATCGTATGGGGCTGGATTACCGTCCCGTATTAGCCGATACCGGTGCGATTGGTGGTAACGGTTCGCATGAATTCCACGTGCTGGCTGAAAGTGGTGAGGACATTATTGCTTTCTCTACTGAGTCAGATTACGCAGCCAACATTGAAAAAGCGGAAGCGGTAGCGCCAGCAATCGAGCGCCCAGCTCCAACCCAAGAAATGACGCTGGTTGATACACCAAACGCAAAAACCATCGCTGAATTGGTTGAGCAGCACGGTCTACCGATCGAGAAAACCGTTAAAACACTGTTTGTCAAAGCCTCTGATGAGATCGATGCCCCTATCGTGGCACTGATCATCCGTGGTGATCATGAACTCAATGAAATCAAAGCAGAGAAACTCGCTGAAGTTGCCGCTCCATTAGAAATGGCCAGCGAAGAAGAAATTCGCGCGCTGATTGGTGCGGGTCCTGGTTCTCTTGGACCAGTCGGCCTTCAGCTACCATTTATCGTTGATCGCACTGTAGCGGTGATGAGTGACTTTGGCGCGGGTGCCAATATTGACGGCAAACACTACTTCGGTATTAACTGGGGCCGTGATGTTGAGCTAGCGAAAGTGGAAGATCTGCGTAACGTCGTTGAAGGCGACCCAAGCCCATGCGGTAAAGGAACCTTGATGCTGAAACGCGGTATCGAAGTGGGTCATATCTTCCAGCTAGGGACTAACTACTCGGAAAAGATGAACTGTGGCGTACTCGATTCCAATGGTAAACACACTATTTTAGAAATGGGTTGTTATGGGATTGGGGTTTCTCGTGTTGTGGCTTCAGCCATCGAGCAAAACCATGATAAGTACGGCATTATCTGGCCAGATGCACTCGCCCCTTTCCAAGTCGCGATTGTACCAATGAACATGCACAAATCTGAGCGAGTTCAACAAGCGGCGGAAACACTCTATGCGGAATTAACCGCAGCCGGTATTGAAGTCTTGTTTGACGATCGTAAAGAGCGCCCAGGCGTGATGTTCTCGGATATGGAACTGATCGGTATTCCGCATACGATCATTATCGGTGATCGCAGCATGGATGAAGGCAACTTTGAGTACAAACATCGTCGCAGTGGTGAAAAGTCTGCCGTCCCCATGGCCAATATGGTGAGCTTTATTCACGAGCAATTGGGCGATAACTAAACGATGTGAGTGGATGATCATCCATCACTCATTCTCAATGAAGGCTGCTGAATGGCAGCCTTTTTTATCGATGCTGCTTAAAAGCTCCACCTTAAAAACGGCAAAAATCAGTTCTATCCCATGTGGGTTCCAAGACTATCTATTCACCATTAATGTATAGAGCCCTTATCGCTTCAAGTCGGAAACGAGAGAATGATTTTGTTTTCTGAACATACCCTGTGTATCATTGCGAGCCGTTATCATCTATCAATAGGAAACCCAGATGCGAGTTTACGATTGTTGTGATTTAGTCCGCGAGCTGTACGCACAAATTGGCAGTGGCGATCAAGGCTATATCCCTAAAGCTATCTCCTGCGCAGTAAAAACCTTAAATGATATTGCTGCCGATCCGACTCTGCCTAAAGACACTCAAGAAAAAGCCGCTTTCGCTGCTGCCAATTTGCTCATTTCTGATTTTGAGGACTAAGCATGATGCTCGACAATTTTGCGAATATGGATCCCATCATGCTGATGAGTATCGTTAATATGAAGCTGCGCGATGAGTTTGCTGGTGACCTTGATAAGTTGAGTGATCATTTTGCTATCGATCGTCAGGCATTAGAAGCACGCTTGGCCAATGCGGGGTTTGAGTTTTTACCTGAGGTTGGTCAGTTTCGCTAATACGCATAGCTCGACTTGATAGACAAGATGGTATGGGCCATAAATGTAAAAAACCCACAAATTGACGTGGGTTTTTTATCATCCAACAAGTCGACGAAACGAAACGCGTTAGTCTTGTTTCTCTTGTTTCTCTTGTTTTTCTTTTCTTGCAACGGCTTTGCGCTCATTACGCTTAGCTTGGCTTTCAATAAAACCAATCAACTCTTTTTCAGCCCAAGCTTGTGCCTGTGCTTCGCTCTCAAAACCCATTTCGCGCTTTGAAACGACGGTGCGACGGGAGGTAACTTGACGAACAATTTCTGCCGCCCAACCATTATTCTTTTCGGTCACTTTAATCGTGAATTTTTTACTGTCTGACATTTTCATTTTCCTAAGGGAAGAAGAAGGGATTACTCATCAACGTTAATCGCGCTTAGAGCCGACTGGCTTAGCCGCTGAATATGTTGAACACCATCCCTTGGTAAGCGCGGCATTAGAGCACAAATTTCACTATTTTTCCGCTTTTTTTGCAAAATTTTACGCTCAACCGATAGCATCAAGCCGCAGACGAACCGCGGCTTGATGGGGTATTAGAGCACGAGCATCGCTCCGTTAAAGAGTAAACTTAACCGAGGTTTTTACGCGCATTTTGGAACATACGCATCCAAGGACCATTTTCTCCCCAATGATCAGGATGCCATGAGTTAGCAACCGTACGGAATACTCGCTCAGGATGCGGCATCATGATCGTCACTCGGCCATCTTGGGTCGTTAAGCCAGTAATCGCATTTGGCGAGCCATTCGGGTTGTTCGGGTATTGTTGAGTCGCTTGACCATGGTTATCCACAAAACGCAGCGCCACCGTACCAGATTGCTCTATCGCGTCTAAATGACGGCTATCACGCACTTCCACTCGGCCTTCACCGTGAGAAACGGCAATCGGCATCCGTGAACCAGCCATCTGATTAAAAAACAGTGACGGCGACGGTTGAATTTCCACCAAACTAAAGCGCGCTTCAAAACGCTCAGATTCATTGCGCACAAACCGTGGCCATAACTCAGCGCCCGGAATCAAGCTTTTCAAATTAGACAGCATTTGACAACCGTTACATACCCCTAATGAAAAGGTATCTTGGCGTTGGAAAAAGCGCTCAAATTGCTCACGAGCTTGGGGGTTAAATAAGACCGATTTCGCCCATCCCTCACCAGCACCGAGCACATCTCCGTAAGAGAAACCGCCACAAGCGACCAAACCATGGTACTCATCAAGAGCGACTTGCCCCGTTAAAATATCACTCATGTGAATATCGACGGCATTAAAGCCAGCGCGATCGAAGGCAGCAGCCATTTCCACGTGTGAGTTGACCCCTTGCTCACGCAAGATAGCCATATTGGGTTTGCTTCCCTTAGCAATATACGGCGCGGCAATATCCTGCTGGACATCAAACGTTAACTGAGCATTCAAGCCCGGATCAAGGTTATCTTGCTTAGCCGCAAACTCTTGATCAGCGCAGCGTGGGTTATCACGCAATGCCTGCATTTTATGGGTCATTTCTGCCCAAATAGTGCGTAGCTGGGTGCGGTTACGTTCAACCACAACTTGCTGATTTGAAGTAATACGTAACGTATCCGAGTCCGTTACCGTACCAATCACATGGCAACAGGCTTGTAATCCATGATTCGCTAAGGTAGCCAGTACTGAAGTCAGCGCCTCGTTGCGCACCTGCAATACAGCGCCAAGCTCTTCATTGAACAGAATCGCTAAGTGGTCATCGCCCAATGGCGCAATATTAGCGTCAATCCCACAATGCCCAGCAAAGGCCATTTCTGCTAACGTAACCAGTAAACCACCATCGCCCTTATCGTGATAAGCGAGCACTTGTTGCTGGGCGACCAGCGTTTGAACCGCGTTATAAAAACCTTTTAACTGCGCAGCATTATCAACATCTGCTGGCTTATCGCCTAATTGTTTATAAACTTGAGCCAGCGCTGTTGCACCAAGGCGATTTTTACCATTACCCAAATCAATCAGAACTAAGCTTGTTTCACCTTTATCGGTTCTCAACTGAGGAGTGATGGTTTTGCGCACATCTTCCACCCGAGCAAAAGCGGTAATCACCAGTGATAATGGTGACGTCACCGATTGAGATTGCCCTTGATCATCTTGCCATTGGGTTTTCATTGACATGGAGTCTTTACCGACGGGAATGGTTAACCCTAATGCCGGACAAAGCTCTTCACCAACTGCTTTCACTGCGGCATAAAGCCCAGCATCTTCCCCAGGGTGTCCTGCTGGTGACATCCAGTTGGCAGACAGCTTGATATGTTTAATATCACCAATATGCGTGGCGGCAATGTTGGTGATCGCTTCACCAACCGCCAAGCGTGCTGAAGCAGCAAAATCGAGCAACGCAACTGGCGTACGCTCGCCCATGGACATCGCTTCGCCATGATAAGTATCGTAACTGGCCGCGGTTACCGCACAGTTCGCTACTGGCACCTGCCAAGGCCCAACCATCTGATCACGTGCCACTAATCCAGTTACCGAGCGGTCACCAATGGTAATTAAGAAGGTTTTTTCGGCCACGGCTGGCAAGCGTAGGACGCGATCAATAGCGTCATTCATCTCAATATTAGAGCGGTCTAACGCCGGACTTTGTACTTGTTGCGTAGTGGCTTGACGATGCATTTTCGGTGGCTTACCCAGCAAAATATCCATCGGCATATCAATCGGCGTATTATCGAAATGGCTATCTTCAAGGGTTAAATGGCGCTCTTGAGTCGCTTCGCCAACCACCGCATAAGGGGCGCGTTCACGTTTACAAATCGCTTCAAACACTGGCATGTTTTCTGGAGCAACCGCTAGCACATAACGTTCTTGAGATTCATTACACCAGATTTCTAGTGGACTCATGCCCGGTTCATCGTTGGGCACATCACGGAGTTGGAATTTACCGCCGCGATCACCATCATTGACTAACTCAGGAAGGGCATTAGAAATACCCCCCGCCCCAACATCATGAATAAAGGCAATCGGGTTAGCGTCACCCATTTGCCAACAGCGGTCGATAACCTCTTGGCAGCGACGTTCCATTTCCGGATTTTCACGTTGTACAGAAGCAAAATCCAAATCTTCTGCTGATTGACCCGATGCCATCGACGATGCCGCACCACCACCAAGTCCAATATTCATCGCTGGGCCACCCAGCACAATTAACTGCGCACCAACAGGGATCACTTTTTTCTGCACATGATCTGCGCGAATATTGCCCATCCCACCAGCGATCATAATCGGTTTATGATAGCCGCGCACCTCTTCTCCCGCATGAGAGATCACTTGCTCTTCATAGGTTCGGAAATAACCCAATAAGTTAGGACGACCAAACTCATTATTAAACGCCGCGCCGCCTAGTGGACCTTCGAGCATAATGTCTAACGCGGTGACAATCCGGCTTGGCTTACCAAAATCACTTTCCCACGGTTGAACAAACCCAGGAATACGTAGGTTAGACACGCTGAAACCGACTAATCCAGCCTTCGGTTTACCACCGATACCGGTTGCGCCTTCATCACGGATCTCACCGCCCGAACCCGTTGCCGCACCAGGCCATGGTGAAATAGCCGTTGGGTGGTTATGCGTTTCTACCTTCATTAAGATATGGGCATCTTCATGATGATAAGTGTATTGACGAGAATCGGGATCCGGGAAGAAACGGCCGACTTTAGAACCGGTCATAACGGCAGCGTTATCTTTATAAGCAGAAAGGACGTGATCGGGGGTGACTTCAAAGGTATTTTTGATCATCTTAAACAGCGATTTTTTCTGCTCTACGCCATCAATCGTCCAATCGGCATTAAAGATTTTATGGCGACAATGCTCAGAGTTAGCTTGCGCAAACATCATTAATTCAATGTCATTAGGGTTACGACCTAAACGAGTAAAACTCTCGACTAAGTAGTCAATTTCATCGTCGGCTAATGCCAAACCAAGGGAAACGTTTGCTTGTTCAAGCGCAGCGCGGCCGCCGGTGAGGATATCAACCGGTAACAATGGTGCAGGTTCGGCGACAGTAAACAAGGCGCTCGCCGACTCTAAATCACTGAATACCACTTCCATCATCCGATCATGAAGTAATTGACTTAGTTCGTTTTTTTGAGCCTCAGTCAGTGGGCTCTGACTATCAATATAATAAGCCGTGCCACGCTCTAAGCGCTTAATTTTGCCTAAGCCGCAATTATGAGCAATGTCACTGGCTTTAGAAGACCAAGGAGAGATGGTGCCGGGACGCGGCGTGACTAGCAACAGTAAACCTTGCGGTTGGTGCTCTTGAATCGTTGGGCCGTAAGTGAGTAATTGTTGCAATTTACTCTGTTCAGCGCTGTCGAGCTCAGCATTAAGAGCAGCAAAATGCATAAACTCAGCATAGATACCAGTAACTGGTAGGTCTTGTTGACGACACGTTTCGAGCAGTTTTTGAATGCGAAATTCAGAAAGCGCTGGGGAGCCACGCAAAATTCTCATGAGCTTAGGTCTCTATATACAAGTGATTAAGATGAAATTGGAATAAGTTCATTACATTACAAATAGTTATGTATGAATTAATAAACAAATACCAATGTCGACTCATTATTGCGAGGGCATTATAGAGGATTTCTTTTTGTGACGTAACACTAAAAGCAACCGTTTGCGCCATTTTTTCGTATATTTTGCACCAGCCCTCATTGCTCGCTCGACAAGGTTGTTCAAGAAGCTCAGAAAAATAAGGTCGTTAAGTTCCTATTCCTGAGCGATGGTGTATAAACTTTGCCTTCAACGCCTCGGGTTTGGTATAAAGACATACCGGATGTAAGAGATCGCTAATCAATGACCCCATTTTCTTTCACGTTTTTCTATCGTGCGCTATGGCTAGCATTAACCCTGCTCGTTCTCAGCGGCTGCCAAATTGACTCTGAGCCGAAAAGTGAGCTAGAAAAAATCCGCGAGAGAGGCGTATTACGAGTCGGTACGTTGAATAATCAGCTGTCCTATTTCATTGGCCCAGATGGTCCTGCGGGTCTTGATTATGAATTAGCAAGAGAGTTTGCTCGTGAACTAGGGGTACGGTTAGAAATGAAACCGGCCTATCGTACATCGAGTCTCTTTCCAGCGTTAAAAAATGGCGAGATAGATATTATTGCTGCTGGGTTAAGTCAATCAGAACAGCGCTTAAAAGAGTATCGCGCTGGGCCAGCCTATTACTATGTATCGCAACAGGTGGTGTATAAACCTGGCCAATGGCGACCTCGTAACATTAATCAGTTAATCGCCAGACAAGATGAACTGTTGGCAAATAATGATCAGCAGCCTATTTTTAAAATCGTCAACGACTCTCATTTTACTACGACATTAGCCAGCGTTGCCGAGCGTTATCCTGATTTTCAATACGTGATTGATAATAATAGTGATGTGAGTGAGCTATTGAAACAGGTCTCTAAAGGTGAGCTGCTGTTTACCATGGCAGACTCAGTAGAAATTTCACTCTCACAACGTATTTATCCAGATATCGCGATGGCCTTTGAAATGACCGAAGACCAGCCTATTTCGTGGTTTATGCGGCGTTCAGATGATGAAAGCTTATATGCGTTAATGATTGAGTTTTTCGGTAATCTCAAACAATCTGGAAGCTTAGCCTCTTTAGAAGAGAAATACATTGGTCATGTTGGTAACTTTGACTATGTGGATACTCGCGCCTTTATCCGTGCTTTGGAAACTCGCTTACCTAAATGGGCACCGCTGTTTCAAAAATATTCAGAAGAATTTGACTGGCGTTTAATTGCTGCGGTGGCTTATCAAGAGTCACACTGGAATCCGATTGCTCGCTCGCCAACCGGCGTTCGCGGAATGATGATGCTCACCTTACCAACGGCGCGCAGTGTCGGAGTGACCAATCGACTCGATGCAGAGCAATCGATTCAAGGTGGTGTCGAGTATCTACGCAGAATGGTTGCACGCATTCCAGACAGTGTTCCGCAGCATGAAAAAATCTGGTTTGCATTGGCTTCGTATAATATTGGCTATGGGCATATGATGGATGCTCGCCGTCTAACTCGCCAACAAGGTGGGTCGCCAGATGCTTGGGCCGATGTTAAAGATCGTCTTCCTCTTTTGCGTCAACAACGCTATTTCTCGCAAACGCGTTATGGTTATGCTCGTGGAGATGAAGCTCGCGCTTATGTTGAAAACATCCGTCGCTATTATCAAAGTATTATCGGCCATATGGATCCACATCACAGCAGCGATACCGATCTCGGAATCGATGACTTGTTAGTGATTACTATCGAGCCAGAAGAGAGCGCGGATGAGAGTAATGACCATCACGTCGACGTCGAGTAAATCCTGATTAGCGAACAGCGACCGGTCTCATCATCTACCCAACAAAATTCGGTGTTCGCTAATAAAATATCTTGATTTTTATACTTAAAAATCATAAATATCTAGTGTGAAATTTAACGGTAATAAAGTATTGATACACTTTACTCCTACCTTGCTATACCCAAACGACTTGAGGTTGCAGGTAGGCGGAAAGTGAGTGAATCCCCCCTAACTACTTCTAGTTACAGCCTCCATGAAAAAGTCCATCCGCATGGCTGCAACTTCCAGTGGTAAGGGATCGATAAGTTTAATTATTTTTTATAATAATAGGAGGGTGTTTATGTTGAAACGAAAACGTCAATCAAAACTCCTGAACAAAGCAGTATCAGCCAATCGTCGCCGTCGCATGCTGGCGAACACAAAGAAGAAAGTGCTCGCACGTCATCGTGCCTTCGTGCAACTGATAGACTGATCGGATATCAGCAAACATCTACACAAAGACTCAATCAGGCTGTAGATGTTTGCCAGCCCCCTTCTCAGAAACACATCCCATCACTATTTTTATCTTACCTTTGTTTTTGTTGCTCTTTTTGAGCTTTAATTTCTTGCCGACGACGTTTGAAAAAAGCTTGCAGTTGAGTACGGCATTGCTCTTCTAATAACCCCTTTTCAATGACCGCGTAATGGTAAGCCGCTTGACTCGCAAACAAATTCAGCACCGTTCCTGCGGCTCCCGCTTTGAGATCTGGCGCGCCGTAAACAATCCGTGCAACTCGGCTGTGTAACAAAGCGCCAGCACACATTGGACATGGTTCTAAGGTGACATATAAAGTGGTATCTAATAGACGATAGTTTTGTAACACTTGTCCAGCTTGACGCAACACTTGGATCTCAGCATGAGCCGTCGCATCATGCCCACCAATCGAGCGATTCCAACCCTCAGCGATCACTTGACCATCTTTGACTAATACCGCCCCGACGGGTACCTCGCCTTCCGCTTCGGCCTTGGCAGCAAGCGCTATCGCACGACGCATAAAGACTTCATCTTGTTGGGAAAACAAAGAAGGACTGTCGCTCATAAAAACCTCTTACACAAATGATATACCTAAACAACCTGGCGTTAGGGTACGTGAGTCGCCATCCATATAGATAAACGATGTGAGAACGTGGCCACCACCGCTGTCGCTTCAAGTCGCGGGGGATAGAAAGTATATCGTTAACCGCTTTATCCGGTAAGCTTAAAGCGATAAATGCTGAGTTAGATGGTCAACCAACAGACGAACCTTGGTTGATAAGTGGCGATTTTGTGGATACAGCGCCCATACTCCTTCACGATCATCTCGAAAAGTCGCTAACACCTCGACTAAACGGCCCTGAGCTAAAGGTTCCGTGACATAATAATCGGGTAACTGTGCCAGTCCCATACCTTTCAAGGCAGCATCCAGCAGTACCATGCCACTACTACAGCGAATTCGACCACTCACTTTGATGCTTCTGGATTGTTGATGTTCCTTAAAACGCCAATGATCGTGGGTACCAATCAAACAAGAGTGACGCGTTAATTCAGATAACGCATAGGGGGTACCGTATTGCGCTAAATAGTCCTCACTGGCACAGACATATAAACGACGATCACTGAGTTTACGAGCGATAAAACTGGAATCCTCCAATTGCCCTAAACGTATCGCTAAATCAATCCCTTGATCAATCAAATCTAATTTCTGATTGGTTAACACCAACTCCAACTCAAGCTGCGGATAAAGTAATAAAAAATCATGCAATAGTGGTGCTATTTTTTGCTCCCCATACGTCACCGGAGCCGTCACTTTAATTTTGCCACTTGGGGTATGTTGGATCTGCGTTATCGCTTGCTCAGCCTGAAGTAAACCATCAACCAACACTTTACATTGTTGGTAATACAGCATTCCCGCTTCCGTTAACGAGACTTTACGTGTCGTCCTGAGCAAGAGTTTTATCCCTAACCTCTCCTCAAGTTGTAATACCCGCCGACTGATATTCGCCACTGAGGTGTGTAAGCGCTCAGCCGCCTGAGTAAAGCTGCCAACCTCTGCCACCGCCACAAACTCATTCACTCCTTCCCAACTTGCCATACCACTCCATTATTACTTATTTGTAAAAGTCATTCATATTTTGAGCTAATTATAGCAATAAAATAAAGCACTATACTGACCTTGTTGTGAGCCGCAAGGCTCCCCTAACGGCTTAAGTTCGTGGTGACCACTTGAATCCCTATCTCACCATTGAGCTTTTTCTCTATAACCAAACGACTTGAAGTTGCAGGTAGGCGGCAAGTGAGTGAATCCCCATGAGCATAGGCAAACTATGTGATTGGGGGTGAACGAACGTAGCCAACACCGCTGCCGCTTCAAGTAGGAAGGATATATCGCAAGGAATAGATTATGTCACAAGATAAATTTATCAAATCACGCGCCGCCATTGCTTGGGGCCCGAATCAACCACTGAGCATCGAAGAAGTCGATGTGATGCTGCCTCGTAAAGGCGAAGTATTGGTACGAATTGTTGCCACTGGTGTTTGTCATACCGATGCTTTTACCCTTTCCGGTGAAGACCCAGAAGGGGTTTTTCCGACTATTCTTGGCCATGAAGGAGGCGGAATTGTCGAAATGGTCGGTGAAGGTGTGACTAGCGTAGAAGTCGGTGATCACGTGATCCCGCTCTACACTGCCGAATGTGGCGAATGCAAATTCTGTACTTCAGGGAAAACCAACTTATGCCAAGCGGTACGCGCAACACAAGGTAAAGGATTAATGCCCGATGGGACGACTCGCTTTTATAAAGATGGGCAACCGATTTACCACTATATGGGCTGCTCTACCTTTTCTGAATACACCGTACTGCCTGAAATCTCGCTTGCCAAAGTCAATAAACAAGCACCATTGGAAGAAGTGTGTCTACTCGGCTGCGGTGTAACAACTGGTATGGGCGCGGTATTGAATACGGCTAAAGTTCAACAAGGAGATACCGTCGCTATTTTTGGCCTTGGCGGGATCGGATTATCCGCGATTATTGGCGCTCGAATGGCAGGAGCCAGTCGAATCATTGGTATTGATATTAATGAGAAAAAGTTTGCCTTAGCACAGCAATTGGGTGCGACCGACTGCATTAATCCGCAACAGTTTTCCAAACCGATTCAGGAAGTGATCGTCGAAATGACTGATGGCGGGGTTGATTTCTCATTTGAGTGTATTGGTAATGTCAATGTCATGCGTCAAGCTTTAGAGTGCTGCCATAAAGGTTGGGGAGAATCAGTGATCATTGGCGTGGCGGGTGCAGGGCAAGAGATCGCAACACGTCCGTTTCAGTTAGTAACAGGTCGAGTATGGCGAGGCAGTGCGTTTGGCGGCGTCAAAGGACGCTCACAATTACCGGCTATCGTCGAACAATACTTAGCCGGAGAATTTGGCTTACAAGAATTTATTACCCATACCATGCCATTAGATAAGATCAACGAAGCTTTTGAATTAATGCATTCCGGAGAAAGCATTCGTTCCGTGGTGCATTTTCACTCTCAACCGTCCGCTTAATCTTAGTCGTCGCCATTCCGTTGGCGACATTAAGTCATCGCTAATTAGGAGCCGTATTCATGAGCCTCACCCCTCTCAGTCAATCCAAAGTATTTTCTGGTTGGCATAAACAGTATCAACATACCTCATCGGTACTAAATTGTGAGATGCGTTTTGCGATTTACCTGCCGCCACAAGCTTCACCTCAAACTCCGGTTCCGGTGTTGTACTGGCTTTCAGGGCTAACGTGCAGTGATGAAAACTTTATGCAAAAAGCCGCCGCTTTTCGTAAAGCGGCTGAACTTGGTATTGCTATTGTTGCGGCAGATACTAGTCCGCGAGGTGAGTCTGTCGCGGATGATCCACAAGGTGCTTACGATTTAGGACTGGGGGCTGGGTTTTACGTTAATGCCACTCAAGAACCGTGGAAGCAGCATTATCAAATGTACAGCTATATTGTTGATGAGCTACCAGCACTGATCGAGCAGCACTTTCCGGTGAATCAACGTCGATCTATCGCCGGACATAGCATGGGAGGGCATGGCGCTTTAACTATCGGTATTAAAAATCCACAGCGCTATTGCTCTATTTCGGCATTGAGTCCGATTTGTCATCCCAGCGATTGTCCTTGGGGACAAAAAGCGTTTCGACACTACCTTGGCGAGGATCAACTAACGTGGCAAGACTATGATGCCGTTGCGTTACTTGAGCGTCAAAGCACTTCATTGCCTATCTTAGTTGATCAAGGGGAAGCGGATCCCTTTTTACAAGAACAATTAAAACCAGAAACCTTACAAGCCGTAGCCATTAATAATGAGTTAAATTTTACCCTTCGCCTGCATGCTGGTTACGATCATAGCTACTACTTTATTCAGAGTTTTATCAACGATCATCTTGAGTTTCACGAACAGTATCTTAAAGGCTAGTTAACGACTGAACGGGTATCCATGGCTGATACTCATCTCCCATCCCTGCTTAAACAATAGTAAAAAAGCCTGCTATATCAGCAGGCTTTAATTATCATTTACTCTTATTCATGGCCGAAACAGCAAACCCTCAGCTATCAGTTGACTTATAAAGAGTAGGTATAAGGCGCTTGAATACCCAGAGGAATACCCAGTGCCCAATAGGCTAAAAGGAAAACCGTCCAGCCAATCAGCATGGCAATGGAGTACGGCATCATTAATGACGCCAGAGTACCAATACCTGCCCCCTTCACATAGCGCTGGCAATACACCACCACCAATGGGAAGAAGACCATCAAAGGTGAAATGATATTCGACACCGAATCACCCACTCGATACGCCGCTTGCGACAGTTCAGGGGAAATGCCAACCGCCATCAACATCGGCACTAAAATTGGACCAATTAATGCCCATTTTGCAGATGCGGAGCCTATCAACAAGTTAACCATCGCAGTCAATAAAATCATCCCGACAATGGTTGCTTGTCCGGGTAAGTTCATCGCTTTTAGCCCTTCCGCGCCATACAGCGCCAGCATAGTACCGATGTTTGATTGGCTAAAGGCCGCCAAAAATTGCGCACAGAAAAACGCCATCACTATGTACGCCCCCATGGTCGACATAGTGGCGGACATGGCTTTAATCACATCATTATTGGTTTTAAACGTTCCTGAAACTCGTCCGTAAACAATGCCGGGAATAATAAATAAGATGAAAATCAAAGGGACAATAGAGCGCATCACGGGCGCAGAAAAAGCGGTTAATTCTCCTTCAGGGGAACGTAGCGCCGATGTTTCTGGCCATAGTGCGGCAACCAGTAAACCGATACCAAGCAGCATTGCACCACCAGCATAACGAAACGCTTTAGACTCAATGGCGGAAAATGAACCTAAATCAGGGGCAGTTTCTGCATCTTCGTCAATCGGCATACTATTGAGGCGAGGTTCGATGATTTTTTCCGTGACATACCAACCAATACCGACAATCAGCATCGACGATAATCCGGTAAAAAATATATTTGAAAGCGGGTTCACTTGATAAGTTGGATCCAGCACTTGAGCCGCGGTTTGGGTAAAGCCCGCGAGTAGCGGATCAATTCCTGAAGGCACGAAGTTCGCGGCAAAACCACCTGATACCCCAGCAAAGGCCGCCGCAATACCAGCCAGTGGATGACGCCCCGCCGCATGAAAAATAATGCCGCCTAATGGAATAACCAGCACATAGCCAGCATCCGCCGCAGTATGAGAGACGATTGCCACCAGAATTAACATCGGCGTTAATAACTGCGCCGGAGTAAAATTGAGCATTTTTTTCAAGCCAGTGGTGATAAAACCGGATGAATCAGCAACACCGACACCAAGCATCGCTACAAGTACAATGCCTAATGGAGCAAAACTGGTGAAAGTGGTGACCATATTGGCCAAAAAGTTAGCTAGCTCGGTGCCCGTTAATAAATTATTCACTTGCAGCGCTTCGCCAGTACGAGGATTGATTAAATCGAAGCTTGCCTGCGATAGTAAAGCTGAAGCGACCCAAACGATAATGAGAGCCCAGAAAAAAAGTATCGCAGGATCTGGGATTTTATTGCCCACCCGCTCAATTAAATTTAAAAAACGATCCATACGACTCAATGGTTGCGTAGGTGCTGAGTTTACCGCTTGATTACTCATCCGTAGTTCCTAGTTCATGTTGTGCCTATCCCCTTCCTGACTAATGACGAGGTAAAACTCTTTCCAATCCTATTCATGGATCTTCGTTCGTCACTAACTGGGCACACCAAAGTGTTTAGGGAGATAGCTTATTAATTAGAGTCACAGTGTGCATTTTGATAGATTGATTTTATTGACGTCATCCTATCGATATCTGCGCTCAATTATTGTGAGTCATAGCCCATGATGAGATTCTATAAAACAAGCCAAGGCGAAGCACAAAATTCCAAACCAACTGAAACATCCAGAGACACTTTGCCCAACCTTGCTATATCAAAGCAACATTGCATCAACAAACCACCCACAACACTCTTTACAATTGAGTAATCAACCTATAAAGCTAGCGATAAATCGTAACGTCGATACCCAAACGACTTGGAGTTGCAGGTAGGCGGCAAGTGAGTGAATCCCCATGAGCATAGGCAAACTATGCAATTGGGGTGAAAAAACGTAGTAGCCAACACCGCTGCAGCTTCAAGTAAGAAGGGTAGATAATGCAGAGATATATTGATTGGATCTGTATAAACCCGAAGCAATAAAACCTCTAATCAAACTCGCTGTGTTGGGAAATCATCGTTTTGAGTTGGACAGATTGATCTTTTCCATATCTGTCTTTCCAAGTGGCTTGAACAACGATGGTTTTTAATGCACCAGACAACTGGGTTGAAGGTACGCTCCATTGCAACAGATAGAGAGGATGACGACTATCCTCACCATCAACAAAGTCATGAGGATAACTCGCAACTAAACTCGCCGTCGCGGCTGAAGCACCGCGGGTACGAAACCATTCTAATTTTTGCTCAGCAAGGTTGAGTGCAGTAATGCTGTGCTGCGCAAAATCTGCACGCTGCTCAACAAAGGTTTGCAACTTAACCAAACTTAACGCACCAACGCCGATGAGCACAAAAGCAATCATCACTTCAATCAGGCTAAAGCCTCTTTGTTTAATATCCATTCCAGCTCCCCTGTTGTAATGAAATGGTTTGCGAACGCTGATGTGACTCCTTATTCGATTGGAACTGTAAATTAAGCGCCCCATTAATTACCACATCCATACCATCGGCATCAAATACCATCCCCCCATCCGGTCGAAAAGCACCGCTATCAATGTACACAACGTTCCCCGTTACCAAATGCTTTATAACGTCGTAAAACGGTACTTGTTGCCAATCATTCGATAAAACCTCTGGATTCTTGATCATATGGAAAAATGCGCCACCATATACATGGGATCCATTGGTAGCAAATAAACCGTTTTCTACCACTAAAGAGCGAGCTTCGGGTGCTGAAAAAGAGCCGTGAATAAAGCAGTCTCCTACTACCCAAACGTCTTTATAAGTCGCAAATGCTTCATGCAACTTCGTGATACAGTCTTTAGATTCTGTGCCATTGAGTGTAATAACATGATGCTGACTTTTTACTTTGTGATAATTTTCTGTGCTATAGGCAAGGCCGAAGTACGACTCAAACGGCTTAAATTTAGTATCTTGCACAAAATCGGCTTTAAATTCTGATGAGTCTTGAGTATTAAAATCTTTACCTTGACCACGGGGTATTGAGGTTTTACTCTCTGCTTTACACTTCAACTCCGAGTTATTCTCAGCGAGAGCATCTAATACTCTTAAGCCATTTTCCGGTTTTGGTTTCTTCGGTTCTGATTCAGTTTCCGTTGATTGTTGGGAACTAGCTTCAGAATGAAATACAACTTGATACTTATAACGCACCGCAACACAGTCATAAAAGCCGTTTTCATCAGCCTCTCCTACCGCTTCTGGTCGAATATCAAAATCCCCCACTAGGCGCAGATTAGCATTGGTTTGAATTGCGCCAGTGCCTGTCGTGTATGAATAAATCTGCTTATTCACCTGTGCGTATCCTTGACGTGCATAGATACGATACACGCTATTTTCTAATGGTATGAGTTGCAATTCATCGAGCTGAAGTTGCTGTTTACAATGATTGGCTTCACCGGAAACTTGTTTTGATAAACCAGTAATTCTAGTCGGGTCTTGTGCGATATAAGCATACAAACATTCAACGCCGCCTTCGGCTAACCAATAACTTTGCCGAGCACTCACTTCATTTTGCGCTCGCTTAATTTGATAAAACAAATTTTTATACGAGCCAAGGGTTATCACTAAGGTAATCGAGAGTAATACCGCCGTGATCAGTAATGTCGCGATGCCTTGTTGATGACGCTTCATGATTGCCAATTCCTTTGCGTAATGTGCAATTGCATCGAATGGGCCACCGCAGGGTTAGCGACTAAAGAAGCACTAACATCAATCGAAATGACTGCACTTTGTACCGCCTGACCGTTAATAGGGAAACGCTTGACTGAAAATTGGGTCACTCGCACCTGCTTAGGATCAAATAAGTTAAAACAACGAGTCATACTCGCCGTAGACTGGGGGATCAGATAATTAGCCTGACAATACTTCAAACTACTCGAATCTAAGCGATATAGAGTATGGCTAAATTTTTCTGCTGAATGATTGTGGATATAATAGACATAACCTATCGAGTGATCTGTCACCGATATGAGATCGGGCTTATCGATAAACTGCAGTGAATAACTGTCTAAATAATTATATCCAGCACGCAGCACATCGCGTTTCAATTGGTGCATCACCATGCTCATTTGTTGCTGAAGCATAATTTCCTGACTACGCTGCAACGCTACGCGCTGATTAGAGATAAAGACACTACCTATAATCGCTAAAGCCATCACACCAACTAAACTGGCAATCATAAACTCAATCAAGCTCGCTCCAATTTGCTGGTGTTTAGCAACTGGAAAAGCCATATTGGTCTCCTTCTATGGTGCACACTTTTATTCGTCCGGCACGATTGTGCAAAATGACCCGAATCCCTTGGCTATCTTCAACGTGTGCTTTGATGGTGATACTGCCATTTTGAGTCGGATTACCCATGACATGATCAAATCTCACCGAGTTAATGGAGCTGGTATGGTTTACCGATAAATTACGGTATCGGGCGCCACTAAAAACTGAAATGTTCGATTCTTCATTGCTTGGCAATAAAGCGTCTGAAGAAAGCCGCAATTGCCACTCTCCCGTACTTGATGGCATTCCTTCAATATGAACCCAAAGCCCTTGATTACGAAACACCGCCTCAGATTTGGCTTGCATAAAAAAGCCATGTAAATCATTGGCCAGTGCCGTCATTTTAATTTGCTGATTTACCTGACGATAACTCGGCGCAGCAAAGGCAAGCATCAGCGTCACAATACTGACCGTAATTAACAGTTCTAAAAGAGTAAAGCCGCGAACCATTTCCCAAAATCCTTTGCAAACATAGAGATAGTCGTAAATCAACTTGCCTCGATATTAACAGTAATCAACACTAGGCAAGGATTGGTTAACAGAACGAATGGACATGATTCGAATAAATAAATGCAATGAATTGCACAAAAAGATGGGCGGCATGACACTGATCGAATTAATGATTGCCGTGGTGATCGTCGGTGTGCTGGCAAGTATTGCTTACCCAACTTACAGCCACTATGTGAAAGAGGGGCATCGTCGCCAAGTAATGGCTGATATGGCCAAAATACAACTCTATTTAGAAGAGAATTATCGCCATAGTGAGGGCTATCCTATAGACGAAATATTTGACAACAATAGCGTATGTTCATTTTGTGACTACGATAATGAACGATTTGAACTTACCATTAAATCTATTAATGATAACAGGCAATACACCATCATCGCTAAGCCACTGCTACAAAGAGGACAAAACACCGATACCTGTCGCGGAAAACAATATGATCAATTAGAACTGAAAAGTAATGGTGAAGCGCTGCCTCGGGCATGCTGGTAAATGAGACGAGCCAAGCGTAGATCAGCTATAGCAAAGATTACCCCAACAAAAGCCAGACTGCGACTGCGAGCATTAGCGTTGCCGAAATCCGGTTCATCAAGCGAACGTTATTGGTATGACCTAAAGCACGTTTCAAGCCTTTACCGCCCGTTGCGTAAATCGTCATACAGACAAACTCCGAAATCATGATGATTGAAATCAACCAGAACAATTGTGGTGCAATCGGAGCTTGGCTATTAATAAAAGGCGGCAATAGCGCAATCATAAATGCCCACCCTTTGGGATTAGCAATCGCAGTGACAAAGCCTTGGACAATCAAATCCCAATCTTTACGAACAATAGGGGTTTCAACATTTTGATTCAACGCTAATTTACCTTTTGAGCGCCACATTTGAACCCCGATATAACCAAGATATGCCGCACCCAATGTTTTAAATACCGCAAATAACCAAGGATAATTGAGCATAACGGATGCCATCCCCAATACTGCCGCCATCGCCACCACAGCAACACCAATCAGTTCACCGAACATCATCCATAAAGTACGTCGATAACCAATGCTCATCCCCAAGCTCAGTGCTAATGTCATACACATACCAGGGGTGATAGAGACAAAAAAGAACGTCGGCACAAAGGCCAAAAGTAGCGCACTCGTCATGATCGATCCAAATGAAAAAGAGAGAGTTAGAAAAGAGAAACCACAGCGTGGTATTGACCCCTTAATCTACCGCAGTTGTCTTGCGTATTTCAAGTAACAAAAAAGCTACCTAAAGTAGCTTTTTTATCAATCATGGTACGATTACTTGTTGCGGTTTTTTAAACGGTTCATCATTGATAAACGACGTTCAGCAGAAGCTTGATCTGGCTTGTCTTCATTAGGGTTGTTACGACGGCCTTGACGATCTTTAAAAGCCGCTTTGGTGTGCAATTTTTCAAGGTAAGCATCGCGTTTTTTCGGCTCATACCCAGGCTGTTCGACACGGCGAATGCGTTGCTGGATAAGATTCTCAACCTGAATTAACGTTAACTCTTCTTCACGACTGACAAACGATACTGCATGACCTTGCTTACCCGCTCGGCCAGTACGACCGATGCGATGCACGTAATCCTCTGCTAAAAAAGGCATATCATAGTTAATGACATGAGGCAGATCGACAATATCGAGCCCACGCGCAGCAACATCCGTAGCGACCATCACACGGGCTTTGCCCTCTTTAAATTCATCCAATGCACGGCGACGGGCACTTTGTCCTTTATCACCATGACAGATCACGGCTTTAATGCCATCTAATTTGAGCTCTTTAACCACTTGATTGGCGGTTTCTTTGTAATTCACAAACACCAAAACTTGCTGCCAGTTTTTACGGCCTATTAACTCAGAAAGTAATTCGGTTTTACGTTCTTGATCAACAGGGTAAACCACATGCGCAACCGTACTTGCTGTCGTATTAACACGATCGGCATTAATCCGTTTAGGCTTGCGTAAAATATCACCCGCTAATTGATTGAGCTGAGCAGACGTCGTCGCTGAGAACATCATGATTTGTGGTGACGTTTCAACTTCCAGCATGATCTTACGTACCGGATTAATAAATCCCATGTCTAAAATACGATCCGCTTCATCAAAAACTAAAAACTCTAAATTGGCCAGCGAGACATTACCTTCACTTAAATGCTCTTCTAAACGGCCTGGTGTTGCCACTAAAATATCAACCCCACTCTCGAGCTGACGCACTTGCGAAGACATTTTATTGCCACCGTAAACGGCGGTAACACTCAGCGAAGTATATTTAACGTAGTCTTTAATATTTTGGGCAATTTGAGCGGCTAATTCACGAGTTGGCGCTAAGATCAACGCTCGCGCGGTATGCGGAGAAGGTTTTTTACCACTATCTAATAAGCGTTGGATAACCGGTAATGAAAACGCGGCTGTTTTGCCTGTTCCGGTTTGTGCCGTTGCAAAAATATCATGCCCTTTGCGAGCCTCGGGGATCGCTTGTTGCTGAATCGGGGTTAATTTTTCATAACCACATTCTGTTAGCGCTTTAACCAATTCAGGGGCAAAACCTTGAGATAAAAATGACATTTAACGGGTTCCTTAAACAGACAGCCGATGATTCTTGATATTAGCCGAGCACTATAGCGGATTTAGGGTGATTTATCTCACATTTATCGTAACTACGGATAAATTCTCTTCTTGTTACCAACAAGCATAGTCTCAATGTCTAAAGTAATAGGTTGGAAAACCGAAGTGAACGAATCCCGATAACGATAGAGGACCGTGTGACATAGCTCAGAAAGGGAGTTAAGGCTGGAAATCCATCTTTCCAGCCTTATTACATAAAATAGCGCTAGTTAACTGGTCAAATCGTCAAAAAACTTTTTAACACCGTTGAAAAAGCCCTCTGATTTCGGTTTATGCTTATTTGCCGCATCTCCACCACAAGAGTCTTCAAGCTCACGGAGTAACTCTTTTTGACGAGCACTGAGTTTAACCGGCGTTTCCACCACCAATTTGACAATTAAATCACCGATGGCACCACCACGAACACTCTTTACACCTTTACCACGCATGCGGAACATACGTCCAGTTTGAGTTTCTTCTGGTACTTTGAGATTCACTCGCCCATCGAGTGTCGGCACTTCAACTTCACCACCTAAAGCAGCCATAGCAAAACTCACCGGGACTTCACAGTACAAGTTATTACCATCACGCTCAAAAATGTGATGTTCTTTAACATGAACTTGTACGTATAAATCCCCGGCTGGTGCGCCCATATCTCCCGCTTCACCTTCGTTAGCTAAACGGATGCGATCCCCAGTGTCCACTCCCGCAGGAATTTTGACGTTAAGGGTTTTGGTCTTCTGCTTGCGACCTTGACCATGACACACATTACAAGGATCTTTAATGATTTTGCCTTTACCATGACAGGTAGGACAGGTCTGCTGAACAGCAAAGAAGCCTTGACGCATCTGCACTTGTCCGTGACCATGACACGTTCCACAGGTTTGAGCTGAGGTTCCTTTCTTGGCACCGGATCCATCACATGAGTCACAATGAACCAGAGTTGGGATCTCAATCTCTTTACTGCAGCCACGAACCGCTTCTTCTAAGGTCAACTCCATATTGTAACGCAGATCTGCGCCACGCTGTGGACGAGGAGCACCACCGCCACGGCGACCACCGCCAAAAATATCACCGAAGACATCGCCGAAGATATCTCCAAAATCGGCACCGCCACCACTAAAACCGCCGCCGCCAAAGCCACCAGCGCCTTGTTCAAAAGCTCGATGACCATATTGATCATAGGCCGCTTTCTTTTGCGGATCAGTTAGAATTTCGTACGCTTCTTTTACTTCTTTAAACTTATCCGCAGCACTGGCATCACCCGGATTGCGATCGGGGTGGAATTTCATTGCTAGGCGCTTATAGGCCTTTTTAATATCGCGCTCTGAGGCATCACGGCTAACGCCTAATACTTCGTAAAAATCACGTTTTGACATGTTTTAAATCACCAATTATTACTACCAACGGGTTCACCGCTCGGTGTTTGTATCAATATAGATAAAGGTGCTAAGGGTATCATTGATGGTTCCCTTATCTTTATAGACACGGATATCACCACAAATTTACGGGCGTTAGAGTTCCCCCAAACGCCCGCAATCAGACCGTTTCAGACTCTCGGTAGACAAGGCTACCGAGTCAAGAACGCTTATTTCTTGTCGTCTTTCACTTCTTCAAACTCAGCATCCACAACATCGTCTTGTGTAGATTGCTGTTCAGCGCCCGCATTTTGTGCTTGAGCCTGTTGCTGAGCAATTTCCATTAGTTTTTGAGCAGCAGCCATCAGCGCTTGAACTTTCGCATCGATCTCGGCTTTATCTTCGCCTTTCTTCGCTGTTTCTAGCTCATTAATTGCCGCTTCAATTTTCTCTTTTTCATCAGCAGGTAGCGCATCACCCGCTTCTTCCACTTGCTTACGCGTTGCGTGGATCATTTGGTCAGCTTGGTTACGAGTGGTTGCCAACTCTTCAAACTTCTTATCTGCTTCTTTGTTTGCTTCCGCTTCTTGAACCATTTTCTCGATTTCAGCTTCGCTCAAACCACCAGACGCTTGGATAGTGATGTTTTGCTCTTTACCGGTTTGCTTATCTTTAGCAGAGACATGCAAGATACCGTCAGCATCCAAATCGAAAGTCACTTCAATTTGTGGCATACCACGTGGCGCAGCATTAATGCCTTCTAGGTTGAATTGACCTAGCGACTTGTTATACATCGCTTGCTTACGCTCACCTTGTAGAACATGAATCGTTACTGCACTTTGGTTATCTTCTGCTGTTGAGAATACTTGATTCGCTTTAGTTGGAATGGTCGTATTTTTCTCAATCAACTTAGTCATTACGCCACCCATAGTCTCAATACCAAGAGACAGAGGGGTTACGTCAAGCAGTAGAACGTCTTTCACTTCACCAGCAAGAACACCGCCTTGAACTGCAGCACCAACAGCTACCGCTTCATCTGGGTTAACGTCTTTACGAGCTTCTTTACCAAAGAATTCAGCCACTTTCTTCTGAACCATTGGCATACGTGTTTGACCACCTACTAAGATAACATCGGTAATGTCTTTTACTGACAAATCCGCATCCGCAAGTGCAACTTTTAATGGCTCAAGAGAGCGTTGTACCAAGTCTTCCACTAATGACTCAAGTTTCGCACGAGTCACTTTAATGTTCATGTGTTTAGGACCTGTCGCATCAGCCGTAATGTAAGGCAGATTAACGTCAGTTTGCTGAGCAGAAGACAGTTCGATTTTCGCTTTTTCTGCCGCTTCTTTCAAACGCTGCATCGCGAGTGGATCGCTTTTCAGGTTGATGCCTTGCTCTTTCTTGAACTCATCCACCAAGTAGTTGATCATACGGTTATCGAAGTCTTCACCACCAAGGTGGGTATCACCGTTGGTTGCTAATACTTCAAAGGTTTTCTCGCCTTCAACTTCGTCAATTTCGATGATAGAAATATCGAAAGTACCACCACCGAGGTCATAAACCGCGATAACGCGATCGCCACCTTGCTTATCTAGACCATACGCGAGAGCCGCTGCGGTTGGTTCGTTAATGATACGTTTAACTTCTAGACCCGCAATACGGCCAGCGTCTTTAGTCGCTTGACGTTGTGCATCGTTAAAATAAGCAGGTACAGTAATGACAGCGCCAGTGACTTTCTCACCAAGAAAGTCTTCCGCTGTTTTCTTCATTTTTTTCAGAACTTCAGCAGAGACTTGTGGTGCCGCCATTTTTTGGCCACGAGCTTCAACCCACGCATCGCCATTATCAGCACGGACAATTTTATAAGGCATGATTTCAATATCACGCTGAACTTCTTCATCTTCAAAACGGCGACCGATCAGACGCTTGATTGCAAATAGCGTATTTTCAGGGTTGGTTACCGCTTGACGTTTGGCTGGCTGACCAACCAAGGTTTCACCATCTGTGTAAGCAATAACAGAAGGGGTTGTACGCTCGCCCTCTGCGTTTTCAATCACACGAGGTTTGTTACCGTCTAATACAGCAACACATGAGTTTGTCGTACCTAAGTCAATACCAATGATTCTACCCATCAGGCTATCTCCAAAATAATTCTATGTTCGTTTTTTGCTATACCCCTTATGTGGGGGTGGAGAATCGGGATTCAACCCCGATCACAAACAAAAACGTGAATGTTTGCTTCTCTTATGCCCCATAGATAAGGGCGAGCCCATGCATTTCAAGGGGGAATAGTAAAAAAATCTAATTTTTAATGACGATATACCGAGTTATCTGCCATAGCGTCGACAACTGGGTATAACCCCACACTCTAAATCGAGTAGGAGGCGGGATCACTCCCGCCGTCCTCTCACACCACCGTACAAGCGTGGATCGCATACGGCGGTTCCGAATAGATTTTCAATGTTTCATACCCTTCCAACAATGAGTATAACCCCAA